>JAIYEK010000055.1 GCA_027487015.1 Erythrobacteraceae bacterium
TGGCGATTGCGATTAAGCGCGAGCGGTGCAATAGGCAAGGCCATGTCGGGAGGCTTGACGAACGGATCGCGCATCGGCGCGTGCCCACGCTTGCGCTTTCCGGCGCGGGCCGCGGCGTCGCGCGCGGCGCTGGCCTGGGCGCTGCTGGCGCTCCCCGCCACGCTCGCCGCGCAGGAGCACTCGGCCCAGCCGGCCCCTACACCGACGCAAGACGATTTATACGGGCCGGAGCATCATTATGGCGAGATAAGGCCTATCCCCGGGCCGGCACTGGTCAGCCCTGAGGTTGTCCTTGCCGCCCTCGCGTCGCAAGAACCGGCGGCGCCAGCACCGGCCGCGTCTCCCCCCGCCCGCAAGATCGACTTCGAGGCGAGCGAGCTTGCCTATAACGACCAGACCGACACCGTCACCGCGCGCGGCGATGTGATCCTGCGCTCGGACGACCGCTCGGTGCGCGCCGACGAGGTTGTGTGGGACCGCAAGAGCGGCAAGATCATCGCCACCGGCAACATCCGGCTGGTGGACGAGGCCGGCAACCAGCTGTTCACCGATCAGGTCGAACTCACCGAGGAATTCGACACCGGCGCGATGAGCGAACTGCTGATCGCCCTGCGCGCAGGTGGCCGCCTCGCCGCGCGCTCTGCGACGCGCGGGGAGAACGGCGTCGCGGTGCTCACCGATGCCGCCTACACCGCCTGCGCGGTGACGGATGCCGAGGGCTGCGCCAAGGACCCCAGCTGGCGCGTCACCGCGCGCCGCGTGACCTATGACCAGAAGGCCAGCCGCGTGCGCTTCGAAGGCGCGATGCTCGAGCTGTTCGGCACGCCGGTCCTGCCCATGCCGGGCCTCGCGGTGCGCACCGATGGCAAGTCCGAAAGCGGCTTTCTGGTGCCCGATGTCCGCCTGACGCAGGTCAACGGGCTCGAACTGTCCGGCGAATATTACTGGCGCATGGGCGACAATGCCGATCTGACGCTCGGCGCCTATGTCTTTTCCAACGTCGCTCCGATGGCGAGCGCAAAGTGGCGCCACCTCACCGAAAAGGGCGCCTATCAGGCGACCGGCTATGTCACCTTCTCCGACCGCGCCACCGATTTCGTCGGCGGACAGAGCTTCCGCAGCGATCCGCGCGGATATCTCGACACCAATGGCCGCTTCCAATTCTCGCCCGACTGGAGCCTGACCGGCTCGATCCGCCTCGCCAGCGACCGCACCTTCCTGCGCCGCTACGATATCAGCCGCGATGACCGGCTTCGCTCGACCATCAATCTCGAGCGGGTCACCGACAATTCCTATTTCTCGATCGCCGGCTGGGCCACGCAGACGCTGCGGCTCAACGCCGATCAGGGTCAGGTGCCGCTCGCACTGCCCGCGATCGATTTCCGCCAGAAGATCGCCGATCCGGTGCTGGGCGGCAATCTGATGTTTCAGGCCAACTCCCTCTCGCTGCTGCGCAATGACGGGCAGGACACCCAGCGGGCCTTTGCGGGCGCGCAGTGGGATCTGAAGCGGCTGACCCGTATGGGCCAGGTCGTGACCTTCACGGCGCTGGTGCGCGGCGATGTCTACAACACCAACAACTCGCTTGCGACCACCACGCTCGCCTATCGCGGGACCGAGGGCTGGACGACGCGCGGTATCGCCACCGCCGCGATCGACATCGAATGGCCCTTTGTCGGCGAGGCTTTCGGCGGCACGCAGGTGTTCAAGCCGCGCCTCCAAGTCGTCGCCTCCCCCCGCATCCGCAACTTCGCCGTCCCCAACGAGGACGCGCGCGCGATTGACCTTGAGGATTCGAACCTCTTCGCTCTCAACCGCTTCCCCGGATATGACCGCGTGGAAGACGGCAGCCGCGTCACCTGGGGGGTTGATTGGGAGCTGCAGCGCCCCGGCTGGCGGATCAAGACAACCGTCGGCCAGTCCTTCCGCCTGGAAGCGCCGCGCGTCGGCCTGTTCCCCGAAGGCACGGGGCTTTCAGAGCGCGTCACAGATTTCGTCGGCCGCACCGAAGTCAGGTTCCGCAATCTGGTGCAGTTCACCCACCGCTTCCGGCTCGACAAGGACAGCCTCGCGATCCGCCGCAACGAAGTCGACGCGACCATCGGCTCGCGGCGGACCTATCTCGAAGTCGGCTACCTGCGCCTCAACCGCGACATCTCCACGGTCGAGGATCTGCGCGACCGCGAAGAACTGCGCGCCGCCGCGCGCGTGGCGATCGGGCGCAAGTGGTCGATGTTCGGCTCGGGCGTGTTCAACCTCACCGACCGCAACGAAGACCCGGTGTTCCAGCCCGACGGCTTCCAGCCGATCCGCACGCGCTTTGGTGTCGCCTATTCGGATGACTGCATCGAATTCGGCGCGACCTGGCGGCGCGACTTCATCGATGCGGGCGACGCGCGGCGCGGCAATGCGTTTCAGATTTTCTTCGCCCTGCGGAATTTGGGTTTCCGCTGACCCCCGCTTCAACGCCTGCAAGAAGTGGCAGGGCGCGCAAATGGCGTTAAGGAGCGCGGCGGCAA
>JAIYEK010000282.1 GCA_027487015.1 Erythrobacteraceae bacterium
ACGGGTTCCACCTCGAAGCCGTTGGCCTTGAGCACGTCGCAGAACAGTTTTCGGTTGAGGTCATTATCCTCGACAACCATGATCCGCTTTGTCACTGAACGCCCCGCTGCTCGCCCCATTCGTTAGTTACTCCCAGCCGAAGGACAGGACAATCCCGCATCGTCCCGCATCCGATCCCGCCAATCCGCAGGTGCTGGCGCTCGCGGCGCTCGGCTGGGTGCTGGAATGCGAGGACCGAGCGGCGCGCTACCTTGAATTGACCGGGCTCGATCCCGATTCTCTGAGGAGCGGGCTGGGCGATCCCATGATCCTCGCCTCGGCGCTCGAATTTCTCGCCAACCACGAACCCGACCTGCTCCGCGCGGCCGAGGCGCTTGCCGTCACGCCGGAGGAACTGGTCGCCGCCAAGGACGCTTTGCAAGCATGACCCGCCCGCTCATCATCTCCGACTGTGACGAAGTGCTGCTGCACATGGTCGCCCCGTTCAAGAACTGGCTGGAGGGCTCGCAGAGGGTGAGCTTTCACCTCGAAGGCCACAATTTCGCCGAAGCCCTGCGCTGGCAGGAGAGCGGGGATCTGCTCGCGCCCGCCGATATCTGGCGGATGTTGCGCCTCTTTTTCGACAACGAGATGGACTCGCAGAAGCCGATCGCGGGCGCGGTCGAGGGGATCAATACGCTCGCCGAGAAGGCCGATGTGGTGATCTTGACCAACCTTGTGGACCACCACCGCGATGCCCGCGCCGAGCAGCTCGCCAAGGTCGGGATCAATGCGAGAGTCTTTACCAATCAGGGACCTAAGGGCCCTGCGCTCAAAGCGATCATCGACGAATATGCCCCCACCCGCGCGCTGTTCATCGACGATCTTGCCCAGCACCATGCCTCGGTTGCCGAGATCACGCCTGACGTCACGCGCCTGCACCTGTGCGGCGAGCCGATGATTGCTCATGCCATTGATTGCGCTCACAAAGCCGGCCATGCGGAGGCGCGGATCGACCGCTGGGACGAGGCGCTACCGTGGCTGCTCGAACGCCTATGAGGAGGGAATGACATGACAACGACCACTGCACGACTTGCCGAACTCGGCCTCATTCTGCCCAAGGCGGCCGCCCCGGTTGCCAGCTATGTGCCCGTGGTGGTGCATGGCGGCATGGCCTATGTCTCGGGTCAGCTTCCCTTCGTCGATGGCGCGGTGGTGACTGGCCGGCTGGGCGATGATGTCAGCGTCGAAGACGGCAAAGCCGCCGCGCGCGCCTGCGGGTTGATGATCCTGGCGCAGCTTCAGAGTGCCGGACTGCTCGATTCTGTCGAGCGGGTGGTGAAGCTCAACGCCTTCATCAACTGCACCGCCGACTTCGCGCAGCAGCCGGAAGTCGCCAATGGCGCGTCGGACCTGATGGAGCAGGTCTTCGGCGGCGCCGGCCAGCATGCGCGCGCCGCTGTCGGCGTGCCCGCCCTGCCGCGCGGGGCGGCGGTGGAAGTGGATGCGATTGTCGCGCTGAAGGCATGAGCGAAAGGCGCGCTCCGGACTGGCTGACCGCGTGGGAATTCGCCCACCGCGGGCTGCACGGCGAGGGCGTGCCGGAAAACTCGCTCGCCGCCGCCGAGGACGCGATGGCGCGCGACATGGGGATCGAGTGCGATATCCAGCGCAGTCGTGACGATCACCCCGTGGTGTTCCATGACTGGGAGCTCGCGCGGCTGACGGGCGAGGCGGGGGACACGGAGGACCGCACCGCCGACGAACTTGAAGCGTTGCGCCTGCTCGGCACCGATCAAGGTCCGATCATGCTTGCGACCTTCCTTGAGGCAATCGCAGGCCGGGTGCCGCTGCTGATCGAGATCAAATCGCTGCCGGGCTATGATGTCGAGTGGACTTGCGCCTCGGTGGCATGGCTGCTCGACACCTATCAGGGTGCCGCTGCGGTGATGAGTTTTGACCCGCGTGTGCCGGAATGGTTCGTGATCAACGCCCCATCGATCCCGCGCGGGCTTGTCGGCACCGACAGCTACGAAAACGGCTTCGAGGGGGTCTGGCGTTCGTCCGAGGCGCTTGCCGCCGCGCAGCCCGATTTCCTCGCCATCGACGTGCGCGATCTGACCCGGCCCGAGGCGGCGGCGTGGCGCGCAGGCGGCCATCCGCTCCTCACATGGACGGTTCGCTCGCCCGAAACTCGCGCCATCGGGATGGCCCATGCCGATGCGCTGATCGCCGAAGGGGCAGGGCTGGCGTGAGCGCACCCGAGCTGACCGTCCGCATCGCCGATTCAGTGGGCGCCTTCGGCCGCGATGAATGGAATGCGCTCGGCGGAAACGACAACCCCTTCGTCTCCCACGAATTCCTGACGGCGATGGAGGATTCCGGCTCTGTCGGCCCCGGCACCGGCTGGGAGCCTGCCCCGATCGCGATCACTGACGATGCGGGAAAGCTGCTCGCCGCCATGCCCTCCTACGCCAAGGGGCACAGCCAGGGCGAATATGTGTTCGATCACAGCTGGGCCGACGCCTGGCACCGCGCGGGCGGGCGCTACTATCCCAAACTCCAGATCGCCGCGCCCTTCACCCCGGCGACCGGCCCGCGCCTGCTGCTCAGCGACCCGAGCCTCGCGCCGCACCTGCTTAAGGGGGCCGAGGCCGTCTGCCTCCAGAACAAGTTTTCAAGCGCCCACGCGACCTTCATCGCGCCCGAGCAGCTCCCGCTGTTCGAGGCCGGTGGCTGGATGCCGCGCGCCGACATCCAGTTCCACTGGTTCAACCGCGATTACGCCACCTTCGAGGACTTCCTCGGCGCGCTCTCCTCAAGGAAGCGCAAGGACCTGCGCAAGGAACGCGCTGCGGCGGTGGAGGGCCTCTCCATCTGCCACCTCACCGGTAGCGAGATCCGCGAGGAGCATTGGGACGCTTTCTGGGTGTTCTATCAGGACACCGGCGCGCGCAAATGGGGCAGCCCCTACCTGACGCGCGAGGCCTTCAGCCTGCTCGGGCAAAGCATGGGGGACCGGATAGTGCTGATCCTCGCCTATGACGGGGATGAGGCGATTGCCGGGGCGCTGAACTTCGTGGGCAAGGATGCGCTCTACGGTCGCTACTGGGGCTGCACGCGCGAGGTGCGCTTCCTCCATTTCGAGCTGTGCTACTATCAGGCGATCGACATCGCGATAGCCCGCGGCCTCGCCCGGGTCGAGGCAGGAGCGCAGGGCGGGCACAAGCTCGCGCGGGGCTATGAGCCGGTGCAGACCTGGTCCGCGCACTGGATCGCCGATCCGGGCTTTCGCGCGGCAGTGGCGGACTTCCTTGAGCGCGAACGGGCGGGCGTTGCCAGCGACCAGCTCTATCTCGACAGCCGAACGCCTTTCAAAAAGACTTAGGCAGCGCGCAGACGGCCCTCGGCCAGCCACTGGCGCGCGCGGCGCTGGGCTTCGGCGATTTCGCGCGCGGTCATTTCTTCCGAGATGTCAGCGCGGCAGTGGGCGGCTTCCTCATGCCCGCGTGCAGCGGCGAGGTTGAACCACTTGTGCGCTTCGATCAGATCGCACGGCGCGCCGTTGCTGCCGGTCGAGAAGGCAACGCCGAGGTCGTAGCACGCCCCCGCATCGCCGCGGCCCGCACCGGCGAGCCATCCGCCGATCAGGCCTTCGCCGGGATTTTCGCGGGAGGCATTGGCTCCGATTGCGATGATGTGCATGTCTATTCCCCTTCACCCGGTCACCCCCCTCGGCGACCTTCCGTGAAGCGAAGGTGCGGCAATTATGGTCAAAAATTAGTTAACGCCGATTTCGCCTTGTCGGGGCAGTGTTTTTCCCTGCATTTTTGCCCCCACCTTGCGTGCCAAAGCCGCTTGTGCGTGCTTGGGGCCTTGCCTATAGGGCGCGCATTGCCTTCCGCTTGCTGGGACCAAGTGAGCCAATGAAAAAATTCATGGCGTCAGGACGCGACGGTCTCCCCGGCGGCTCACGGAATGAGAGTGCG
>JAIYEK010000312.1 GCA_027487015.1 Erythrobacteraceae bacterium
CAGGTTCAGTCATGGCCGCGCTTGCTCTAGCCCGCGCAACGACTAGATGGAAGCCGGATGGGCCTCAAAGCGCACACCTCTGACACACGCCTCGTTCTGGGCATCGAATCGAGCTGCGACGAGACCGCGGTCGCGCTGGTGCGCGGTGACGGGACGATCGTCGCGCAGGCGATCGCCAGCCAAGAGGCCGAACACGCGCCCTATGGCGGCGTCGTGCCCGAAATCGCCGCGCGCGCCCATGCCGAGAGGCTCGCGCCGATGATCGAGAAGGTGATGACCGAGGCGGGCATGGCGCTTGATGATCTCGACGCCATCGCCGCGACTGCCGGCCCCGGGCTGATCGGCGGGGTGATGGTCGGGTTGGTGAGCGCCAAGGCGCTCGCGATGGCGGCGGACAAGCCGCTGCTGGCGGTCAACCATCTGGAGGGCCACGCGCTCTCGCCGCGCCTCGCGGATGCGGGGCTCGCCTTCCCTTACCTCTTGCTGCTGGTGTCAGGCGGGCATTGCCAGATTCTCAGCGTCGAGGGCGTCGGCCAATACCGCCGCCTCGCCACCACCATCGACGATGCGCTGGGTGAGGCCTTCGACAAGACCGCCAAGATCTTGGGCCTCGGCTACCCCGGTGGCCCTGCGGTCGAGCGGCTGGCGCTGGAGGGCGATCCCAAGGCGGTGCCGCTGCCCCGGCCCTTGAAGGGCTCGCCCGAACCGCACTTCTCCTTCGCCGGGCTCAAAAGCGCGGTACTGCGCGCGGTCGAGAGCGGGGCTCACGCGCCTGCCGATATCGCCGCGAGCTTCCAGCAGGCCGCCGTTGAGTGCCTGATCGACCGGCTCGAACGCGCGCTCGATACCGCGGGGCCCTTCCCCGCGCTGGTCGTGGCAGGAGGCGTTGCTGCCAACCGCACCGTGCGCAGCGCGCTCGAAGCGCTCGCTGCGAAACACGCGATGCGCTTCACCGCCCCGCCGCTGGCGCTGTGCACCGATAATGCCGCGATGATCGCCTGGGCGGGGCTGGAACGCCTCGCGCAAGAGGGCGACAGCTTCATCGGTGACCCGCTCGATTTCGTCGCCCGCCCGCGCTGGCCGCTCGATCCGGCGGCCGAGGCGGTGCGCGGCGCGGGGGTCAAGGCATGAGCGACAAGCAGACCATCGGCGTCATCGGCGCAGGCGCATGGGGCACCGCGCTCGCGCAGATGCTGGCGAGCGACGGGCGCGAGGTGGTGCTGTGGGCCTTCGAGCCAGAGGTGGTCGCCGCGATCAATGCCGAGCACCGCAACCCGCTCTACCTGCCCTCTGCGACGCTGGCCCCGACCATCCGCGCCACCGGTGATCTGGCGGACCTGAGCGGGATCGACACCGTGCTGGTCGTCACCCCTGCGCAGGTGCTGGGGCGGGTGCTGGCAGGCCTGCCGCAGTCGCCGCGCGATCTGGTGCTGTGCTCCAAGGGCATCGAAGCCGGCACCGGACGGCTGATGAACGACGTTGCCCGTGAAGCCGCGCCGGGCAGCGCCATCGCCGTCCTCTCCGGCCCGACCTTCGCGCATGAGGTTGCCGCCGGGCTGCCGACTGCGGTCACGCTCGCTTGCGGCGGCGGACAGGCGCAGTGGGAGCGCATCGCTCCCGCCCTCGCCCGGCCCGCCTTCCGGCCCTATTATTCGGACGACGTTGCAGGCGCCGAGATCGGCGGGGCGGTCAAGAACGTGCTCGCCATCGCCTGCGGGGTCGTCGACGGCCTCGGCCTCGGCCAGAACGCGCGCGCGGCTCTGATTGCGCGCGGCTATGCTGAAATGCTGCGCTTCGGCGAGGCGCTGGGCGCGCGGGCGGAAACGCTCAGCGGTCTATGCGGCCTTGGCGATCTGGTGCTGACCTGCTCCTCGACCTCGAGCCGCAATTTCTCGCTGGGCAAGGCCCTCGGCGAGGGCGCAGTCGCGGCCGATCTGATGGCCGACCGCCGCACCGTGGCCGAGGGCGCCTACACCGCGCCGGTGCTCGCCGAACTGGCCGAGGCCCGGGGCATTCCCATGCCGATCGTCGCAGGCGTCGACGCGATCCTCAAGGGCGCCGAGGCGCGCGCCGTGGTCGCCGCCCTCCTCGCCCGCCCGCTGAAGGCCGAGAGGGACGCGCGCGCGTGACCGCATCCGCCGTTCCGCCCCAGACCGATCACAGCGCACACGACGCCGAGGATCTCGCCCAGCTGGCCAAGGGCGGGCGGACCAATACGCTCGGTTTCGTGATCCGCCTGATTGCGCGCATCCCCTTCCTCGTCATCGCCACCCGCCTTTACGGGGCCGAGGAATTGGGGCGCTTCGCCTCGGCGCTGGTGCTGATCGAGATCATCGCGCTGATCTGCACGCTGGGCGAAAAGCGCGGCCTCGCGCAGCGCCTCTCCGAAGGCGCGGGCGAGGATCGGGGGGCGGAGACCAACCTCGTCTATGACGGCATCCTCCTCGCGCTCGCCTATTCCGCCGTGGCCGCCGCAGTGCTGCTGGTGTTCCCCGAGCCGATGTTCCCCAACGGGATGAACTCCGCTTGGGACATCTGGCTGGTCGCCACCATCCCCGCCTTCGCCGTCACCGAGATCCTGCTCGCCGCGCAAGCCTACCGCTTCGACATCGCCACCACGGTGCGCGCGCGCGCAGTGGTCGAGCCATGGATGATCTCGATCGGGGCAGGCGTGTTCTTCCTGATACCCGCCACCCGCGAGGGGGGCCTTGCGCTCGCCTTCATCGCCTCGATCTATGCCGGGCTGCTGACCGCCTTGTGGCCGTTCCTCAAGAGCTACGGCCTTCCGCAGGGCTGGTCGCCCCACCCCCGCGCGATGGCCGCCATGTCCGCGCGCGCCTTCCCACTGGTGGGCGCCGACGCGATCGAGCGCGGTACGCGGCTGCTCGACATCTTCATCCTCGGCCTGTTCGCCCCTCCGCAGGCGGTGGGGATCTATTTCGCCGCGCAGCAGATCGCCAGCCTGCCGCAGAAGTTCAAGACGAGCTTCGAGCCGATCCTCTCGCCGGTGATCACCAAGAACCTGCGCATCGGCAATATGGACGCCATCGCCGCGCAGGTGCGGCAGGTGGGGTTCTGGATCATCGCGGTGCAGCTCGGGGTGGCGCTGGTGCTGGGCGTGCCGGGCGAGGCGGTGATGGGCTTGTGGGGGCCGGACTATGTCGCGGGCACCGCCGCGCTCGCCTTCCTGCTTGCCGCCGAAGTCGCCGCCTCGATGGCGGTCGTCTCGGAAAGCGTGCTGGTCTACATCGCAAGGAAGCGCAATCTGGCGATCTCGGTCGGCATCATCGCGCTGCAGGCCGGGCTGACGATCGCGCTGATCGAGGCGGCGGACCGCTTCGCTCTCGGCAAGGGATACGAGGCGGCCGGCGCGGCGGGCGCGCTGATGATTACGCTGGCGATCTCGAGCCTGATCAAGGCGCTGCTGCTCAAGCACCTGCTCAAGGCCCCGGTCTCGAACTGGCGCTGGGCGCTGGTTCACGCCGCCGCGCCCGCGGTGATCGTGGGCTATGCCTTCACCTGGCTCCCCGAATGGACCGAGCTCGTCTTCGGCATTCCCGCGATCCTCGGTGTCTACGGGCTGGTGATATGGCGGCGCGGCTTTGGCGAAGAAGACAAGGTGCTGTTCCGAAAGCAGGTCGTCCCCGATCCGGCGACCGACCTGCCGTAGCTGGAGCACGTTCAGTCGCGGTTCACGGCTTGGCCCGGATTTTCCGACCCGCTGATAAAGCGGGGAGAATGGCTGATGCGAGGGACAAGACTGGCCGCGACTGCGGCACTGTGCGCGGTTATTGCAGGCTGCGCGAAAGAGGCTCCGAAATTTGCCGAGGCGCTGCCGCCGCCGCCGCCCCCGGTCGTGGCTCCCCCGCCGCCTCCGCCTCCGCCGCCGCCCCCGCCGCCCGCCCCGACATCGGTCGCGAATGCGCCCATCGTCGTGACCGCCGAGCGTATTCGCTCACAGGAAATGCGTGACGCGAGGTCCGCTGTCACGGTGGTCGGCGGCGAGACTTTGAACCGCATGCAAGCCCCAAGCGGCACCTTCATCCCGCCCGTGCAGGTCCCGACCGATCCGGGCAACGAGCGCTACGACGGCGAGGAGGTCTCTCCGGTCAAGCTCACCGCCGCCGAACCCGTCTCCACCTTCTCGGTCGATGTCGACACCGGGGCCTATGCCAACACCCGGCGGTTCCTGTCCCAGGGCACCCTCCCCCCGCGCGACGCGGTGCGCACCGAGGAGATGGTCAACTATTTCCGCTACGATTACGCCGCGCCCAAGGACCGCAGCCAGCCCTTCACTGTCTCCACCGATGTCGCCAAGTCACTGTGGAACCCCGATACCTACCTGATGCGCGTGGGCCTGCGCGGCTATGACATCGCCGCTGCCGAGCGCCCGCCTGCCAACCTCGTTTTCCTGCTCGACGTATCGGGTTCGATGAACGCGGCCGACAAGCTGCCGCTGGTCAAGACTGCGCTTGCCGGGCTTGCGGGCGAACTCGGCGAGCGCGACCGTGTGTCGATCGTGGTCTATGCGGGCGCAGCGGGGCTCGTGCTCGAACCCACCAATGACACCGGCAAGATCAAGCGCGCGCTCGAGAGCCTGTCCGCCGGCGGATCGACCGCAGGCGGCGCCGGGATCGAGCTGGCCTACCGCATCGCCGAAGGCACTTTTATCAAGGGCGGCGTCAACCGCGTGATCCTTGCCACCGACGGCGATTTCAATGTCGGCCTGTCGGACACCAAGGCGCTGATCGAACTGATCGAGCAGAAGCGCGACAGCGGCATCACGCTGACCACGCTGGGCTTCGGGCAGGGCAATTACAACGAAGCGCTGATGGAGCAGATCGCCGACAAGGGGAACGGCAACTACGCCTATATCGACACCGCGCTGGAAGCGAAGAAGGTGCTGGGTGACGAAATGCAGTCAACCCTCTTCACCATCGCCAAGGACGTGAAGATCCAGGTCGAGTTCAACCCTGCGGTGATCGCGCAATACCGCCTGATCGGCTACGAGAACCGGGCGCTTCGCGAAGAGGATTTCGACAACGACCTTGTCGATGCGGGCGAGATCGGCGCAGGCCATCAGGTGACCGCGATCTACGAGGTCGTGCCTGCGGGCACGAAGGGCTGGATCGCCCCGCGCAAGTATGCCGACACGCCGCCCGCCGCCGCAGCCGCGCAGATCGCCGAGGCCGCGACGGTCAAGCTGCGCTACAAGCTGCCCGATGGCGATACCTCGAAGCTGATCGAGGGCGTGGTGCCGACAGTTGCGCTGAGGAGTGCAGCGCTCCCCAAGGGCGACTTCGCCTTTGCCGCCGCGGTCGCCGCCTATGGCCAGGTGCTGCGCGGGGACGAACTGATGAAGGGCTTCGGCTTCGACGACATCGGCAAGCTCGCAGGCAGCCAAGACAATTTCTGGCGGCAAGAGTTTCTTCAGTTGAACGCGCTTGCAGCCGGCATGAAGGGTGGTTGACCGGCCTTTTGCAATCAAGCATTTGGCCGGTGGATTGCCAGACTGCTAGAGGCGGGCCGCGCGTCCCTGCCCGATTCTCGAAAGCGAAATGAGTACCATGTCCGCCGACCTCACCGCTTATCTGCCGCTGATCGTCATCGCGCTTGTCGCGCTGGTGGTCTTGGTGTGGATCATCAGTCGCTCGACCCGCCGTGCGCGGGTGACCGACGAGGACGGCGCGCCCGGCATCTTCCGCGACGTGCTCGAGGAAGGTGCCGCGCCGGCCGAGCGCAATCAGGCGCTGATCGATGCGCCGCGGGGGATCGCAATCATTCAGGGACCGCTGTCGTCCGCCGCCAATGCGCAGGCCACCGCCGCCGCGCCGCTCGGCACCGACGCCGAGGCCGGCCCCGCCCCCGAGCCCGCGCCCACTCCAGCTGCTTCCGGGCCCGCCGATGACCTCACCCGCATCAAGGGCCTCGGCCCCAAGCTCGCCGCGCTGCTCGGCGAATTCGGCGTCACCACCTTCGCCCAGATCGCCGCATGGACGCCCGAAGAGATCGAGCGCATCGACGCCAAGCTCGGCCGTTTCGCGGGCCGCATCACCCGCGACCAGTGGGTCGAACAGGCAAAATTCCTCGCTGCCGGGGACGAGCCGGGCTTCACCGCAAGATTCGGCAATAATGGATGAGATTCCCGGAAGTTTGACGTCCAAACCGTGATACAGTCCTCGTCATGGGATTCGTTAACACGGGAGACGACCGATGGCTTTGCGAATCTTGGTGGCCGAGGACGAGTACATAACCGCCTTTGATCTGTGCGATACGTTCGAGGAAGCGGGCTACGAGGTCGAAGGCCCGCATGCCGGGATTTCCTCGGCGATGCTCGCCTGCCAGAAGGAAAAGCCCGATGTCGCGCTGCTCGATGTCGAACTGGCTGACGGGCTGAGCCTCGAACTCGCGCAGAAGCTGCTGGACGAGAACGTGCCGGTGATCCTCCACTCCGATCCCGAAGACACCCGCGCACTGGCCGCCCGCTTCCCGGGCGCGACAACGCTGGAAAAGCCCTGCCCGCCGGCCAAGCTGCTCGACACAGTGAGCCGGATGCTGACGCCTGCTTGAGGGGGCTTCTGATCCTCCTCCCGCCCCGGGCTCGATCCGGGGCCCAGCTTTTCTGCAATTTAACTCGCAAGCCATCGGCCCGCCAATGGACGGGCCGCGAGCGCACGCGCGCGAGCCGCAGGCGCTCAAGCCCGAAGGGCTTGAAACAGCGCCGAGGACTGCACGCCGGATGGCGTGCAGCAGACAACAAAGCGGAGCCCCGGGTCATGCCCGGGGAGGCGTCGAGGTCGCAGGTCGCTTTGCCCAGCATCCCCTTGCCCCCCCGCCCCAACCCTGCGATGCAAGCGCCATGAGCACGATGAAACTCTACGGCTACTTCCGCTCGTCGACCTCCTACCGCCTGCGCATCGCCCTCAATCTGAAGGGCCTCGCCTTCGAGAACATCCCGGTCGATCTGCGCACCGGGGCGAACAAGGACGCCGCCTTCACGCAGCGCAACCCCTTCGGCTCGCTCCCCATGCTCGAAGCCGATAGCCGTGACCGCGCGCAGTCGATGGCGCTGCTGGAGTGGCTGGACGAGGCTTACCCGACCCCGCGCTTTCTCCCGCAGGATATCGAGGCGCGCTACACGGTGCGCGAACTGGCCTACGGGATCGCGACCGAGATCCACGCGGTCAACAACCTGCCGGTGCTCAAATATCTCAAGGACCCGCTCGGCCACTCGCAGGACGAGATCGACACCTGGTATCGCACCTGGCTGAAGCGCACGCTCGATCCGGTTGAAGCGCGGCTGCGAGAGCTGGGCACCGGCGATTTTCTCCACGGCGAGACGCCCGGCCTGTTCGAGATCGTCTTGATCCCCCAGCTCGCGAACGCGCGGCGCTTTGCCTATGATCTCAGCGCCAGCCCGCACATGACCCGCATCGAGGCCGCCTGCCTCGCGCTCCCGGCCTTCGCCGCCGCGGACCCCGACAAGCAGATCGACGCCGCATAAGAACAACGTCTCGGGAGGACAGAACAATGAAA
>JAIYEK010000334.1 GCA_027487015.1 Erythrobacteraceae bacterium
CCGCGACTATTGATGAATACGTGAAGGACTGACGAGCGATAATGAGCGACGACAACGACAACCAGCGCACCCGCAAACCCCTCGGCCTCAAGCGGTCGGTGGATGCGGGCGAGGTCAAGCAGACCTTCAGCCACGGCCGCACCAACAAGGTGGTGGTCGAGGTGAAGCGCCGCCGCGTGCTCGGCAAGCCGGGTGAGGCCGCGCCGCCTTCGCCGCCGCCCGCTCCCGAACCGGTCGTGGCAGCGCCGCCGCCGCCTCCGCCGCCTGCTCCGGCCCCGCGCCCCGCGCGTCCCGCCCCTGCGGGCGAGACTCCGCAGGAGCGCGTCAAGCGCCTCCAGCTCGAGGCCGAGGAAGAGCGGCTGCGCATGGCCGAAGAAGCGCGCAAGCGTGAGGACGAGGAACGTCAGCGCGCCGAAGAGGACGAACGCCGCCGCGCCGAAGAAAACCGCCGCTCCGAAGAAGAAGCCGAGCGTCAGCGCGCCGCCGCCGCCGATGCGCCCGCGCAGCCCGAGGCCGCGCCAGTGGCCGAGGCTCCTGCGGCTCCCGAAGCTGCCGAAGCTGCACCCGCAGCCACCGCAGCCACCGCCGCCGCAGTCCCCGCCGCGCGCCGCTTCACGCCGGTCGAGCGTCCCGAGCCCAAGCGCCCCGCCGCGCTCGAAGCCAAGCCCAAGAAGAAGGACGACAAGCGCGCCGCGCCGAGCGACGAAGGCAAGGACAACCGCCGTTCGGGCAAGCTCACCGTCACCCGCGCCCTCAACGAGGACGAAGGCCGCCGTGCACGCAGCCTCGCCGCGCTGAAGCGTGCGCGTGAAAAGGAACGCCGCGGTCAGGGCGGCCCCAGCAAGCCGCGCGAAAAGCAGGTCCGCGATGTGGTCGTCCCCGAGGCGATCACTGTCAGCGAGCTCGCGATCCGCATGGCCGAAAAGGGCGCCGACCTTGTGAAGGCGCTGTTCAACATGGGCATGATGGTCACGGTCAACCAGACCATCGACCAGGACACCGCCGAGCTGCTGGTCGAGGAGTTCGGCCACAACATCACCCGCGTTTCCGCGAGCGATGTCGATATCGACTCCAGTGCCGATGAAGATCCCATTGAGACGCAAGTGACGCGTCCGCCGGTGGTGACGATCATGGGCCATGTCGACCACGGCAAGACCAGCCTGCTGGATGCCCTGCGCGGCACCGATGTTGTGAAGGGCGAGGCCGGCGGCATCACCCAGCACATCGGCGCCTACCAGATCACCACCAAGGACAAGGCGAAGATCACCTTCCTCGACACCCCCGGCCACGCGGCCTTCACCGAAATGCGGATGCGCGGCGCGAACGTCACCGACATCGTCATTCTGGTGGTCGCGGGCGATGACGGGCTGATGCCGCAGACGATCGAGGCGATCAACCACACTAAGGCGGCCGGCGTGCCGATGATCGTGGCGATCACCAAGTCGGACAAGCCCGAGTTCAACCCGCAGAAGATTCGCGAGCGCCTGCTCGAACACGAAATCGTGGTCGAAGCCATGTCGGGCGACGTGCAGGACGTTGAGGTCTCGGCCAAGACCGGCGCGGGGCTCGACAACCTGATCGATGCGATCAACCTTCAGGCCGAACTGCTCGAGCTGAAGGCGCGGCCCGACCGCGATGCCGAGGCGACCGTGATCGAAGCCCAGCTCGACAAGGGCCGCGGGCCGGTTGCGACCGTGCTCGTCACCCGCGGGACGCTGAAGCGCGGCGATACCTTCGTGGTCGGCACCCAAAGCGGCAAGGTCCGTGCGATCGTCGACGACAAGGGCCAGCAGCTCAAGGAAGCCGGCCCCTCGATGCCGGTCGAAGTGCTCGGCCTTGGCGGCGTGCCGTCAGCCGGTGACAACCTCACCGTGGTCGAGAACGAACAGCGCGCCCGTGAAGTCGCCAAGTACCGTCAGGAACTTGCGACCGAAAAGCGCACCGCGCTCGCCCCGACCAATTTCGACACGATGTTTGCAGGCCTCACCTCCAACGTCATCGAATTCCCGGTGGTGGTGAAGGCGGATGTGCAGGGCTCGGTCGAAGCGATCGTCAACGCGCTCCACAACCTCTCGAACGACGAGATCAAGGTGCGCGTGCTCAACGCGGGCGTGGGCGCGATCACCGAAAGCGACGTGCTGCTGGCGGGCGCATCCAAGGCGCCGATCATCGGCTTCAACGTGCGTCCCAACGCCAAGGCGCGCGACCTCGTGAAGCGCGATGGCGTGCGGATGATGTATTACGACGTCATCTATCACCTCACCGATGCCATCGCCAAGGAGATGGCGGGCGAGCTCGGGCCGGAGCGGATCGAAACCGTTGTCGGCCGTGCCGAGGTCAAGCAGGTCTTCCCGGCGGGCAAGAAGGACAAGGCAGCCGGTCTGCTGGTGCTGGAAGGCGCGATCCGCAAGGGTCTGTTCGCACGTCTTACCCGTCAGGACGTCATCGTCTCGGCGACCAAGATCCACTCGCTGCGGCGCTTCAAGGACGACGTCGACGAAGTGCGCGCTGGTCTGGAATGCGGCGTGGTGCTGGAAGACACCAACGACATCAAGCCGGGCGACAACCTCGAAGTCTTCTCGGTCGAGGAGCGTGAGCGGACACTGTGAGCCTTCACGACGCGCACTACCCCGACGATGCCGGGCAGTCGCCGCATACGGCGCTGCTCGGCTCGCAATTCATCGGCTGGGACGAGGCAACCCAGACCGCGACCATGCGCTTTACCGTCAAGCGCGAGGTCTGCACCTGGCGCGGGGGCGTGCAGGGCGGGCTGGTCGCGGGCTATCTCGATGACGTGATGGGCTATGCCTATGTCGCGGCCACCGGCGGCGTCATGGCGCCGCTCAATCTCGAAATCTCGATGAGCCTGATCCGCCTGATCCCCGAGGGCGCCACGATCATCGGCAAGGGCCGGGTGGTGAAAGCGGGCCAACGGGTGATCTTCCTCGAGGGCGAATTGCTGGGCGAGGACGGCACGATCCACGCCCGCGCCACCTCCACCGCGATCCCCACCCCGCGCCCGACCGCGACCGACACGGGGATGAAGTAGTGGCCAAGGCCCCCATCACCGCCGAACAGCAATCGGTCCGCGTCCTCAAGGTGGGCGAGCGGGTGCGGCATATCCTGTCGGAACTGCTCGCGCGCGGCGAGGTGCATGACGATGTGGTGAGCGCGGCGCACATCTCGGTCACCGAGGTGCGCATGACCCCCGACCTGCGCAACGCGACGGCCTATATCAAGCCGCTGCTGGGCGCAGGCGACGAGGAGGTTGTCCATGCCCTGCGCCAGAACACCGCCTTCCTCCAGCGCGAGGTCGCGCAGCGGCTGGGGCTCAAATTCGCCCCCAAGCTTAAGTTCCGCAAGGACGAAAGCTTCGCCGAGGCCGACCGGATTGAGGCGCTGCTGCGCGATCCCAAGGTGGTGCGCGATCTCGAAGATGAGGACGACGCCTAGCGCGGCAGCATCCGCGCCTTCAGCGTGATGTCGACCTTGTTGCCGACGATCAGCTGGTAGGACTTCATCCCGAACTGGCGACGGTCGATGGTGGTGGTGCCGGTGAAGCTCACCGGCTTGCCGGCCCGCGCGATCGGATCAGCATCGAAGGTTACGCTGAGCGTCGCCGGCTTGGTGACACCGCGCGCGGTCAGCTCGCCCGAGACGATGCCCTTCGTCGCGCTCGACAGTTTGATCGAGCGGCCCATGAAGCGGATGGTCGGGTATTTCTCCACCCAGAAGAACTTGTCGCCGCGCAGCCTGGCGAGGGTGACCGAGTCGGGCGCTTCGATCGCGGTCGCATCGAAGGTCACGTCGATCACCGCCTTCTCGGGCGCGCCGGGGACAATCGTCACCGCGCCCTGCATCCGCGGAAAGCGCGCGGTCTTGCTGGCGAGGCCGAAGAAGGGGACCTTGGCCGAGACATTGCTGGCCGAGGCGTCGAGCGTATAGCGCTGCGGCACGCCCGCGCTGTTGGCGAGCGCGAAGAGAGCGAGCACCGGCAGCAGCGCCCATCGGAGCAATGGTCTGTCAAAGGTCATGCGCAAGATACGCTCCAACCGGGCAAAAGGTTCACATCCGCGCTCGCCCGAAGCGCGGCAAAGCGATAGGCAGCCGCGATGGCCAAGCTCTACTTCTACTACGCCAGCATGAATGCAGGCAAAAGCTCGCACCTGTTGCAGGCCGATTTCAACTATCGCGAGCGCGGCATGTCGACGATGCTGTGGACTGCGGCGCTCGACAGCCGCTCGGCCGGGATGGTGCGCAGCCGCATCGGGCTGGAGAGCGAGGCGCACCGCTTCTCCCCGCAAACCGACCTGTGGGCCGAGGTCAGCGCGGTGCATGCGGGCGGCAAGCTCGATTGCGTGCTGGTCGACGAGGCGCAGTTTTTGACCCCGGAGCAGGTGTGGCAACTCGCCCGGCTGGCGGACGAGGGCGGCATTCCGGTGCTGTGCTATGGCCTGCGCACCGATTTTCAGGGCGAATTGTTCCCAGGCTCGGCGGTCTTGCTGGGGATTGCGGACGCGCTGGTGGAACTCAAGGCCGTTTGCCACTGCGGCCGCAAGGCGACGATGAATCTGCGGGTCGACGAAAGCGGCGCGGCGGTGCGGCAGGGCCAGCAGACCGAGATCGGCGGCAATGACCGCTATGTCGCGCTGTGCCGCAAGCATTTCTCGCAGGCGCTCGGCGGATGAGCGCGCCGACAAATGTGCCGCTGTCCGGCTGGCTGATCCTCGACAAGCCGAAGGGCATGGGGAGCACGCAAGGGGTGAGCGCGGTCAAGCGGGTGCTGCGGCAGAACGGTTATGCCAAGACCAAGGTCGGCCACGGCGGGACGCTCGATCCGCTGGCCGAAGGCGTGCTGCCGATCGCGTTGGGCGAGGCGACCAAGCTGGCTGGGCGGATGCTGGATGCGTCCAAGATTTACGAGTTCACCGTGCAGTTCGGGCGTGAGACCGATACCCTCGATACCGAGGGAACCGTCATTGCGCAGTCAGATGATCAGCCGGGTTTCGGGCCTCTCGAGACTGTGCTGGAAAAGCATTTCACCGGCGAGATCGAGCAAATCCCGCCGGCCTATTCGGCGCTCAAGGTCGATGGCGCGCGCGCTTATGATTTGGCCCGGCGCGGTGAGGAAGTCGTGCTGGCAGCCCGCAAAGTGACGATCTACGGCTGGAAATACGTCGCCGAGGGCTTCGTCGGCGAGTTTGACGCAAGCGAACAGTATGCGACCTTGCAGGTCCACGTCTCCAAGGGCACCTACATCCGCAGCCTCGCCCGCGACATTGCTTACGCCCTTGGCACCTGCGGCCACGTCACCTACCTGCGCCGCATCAAGGCTGGGCCCTTCCTCGAAAGCCAAGCGATTTCGCTGGACAATCTGGAGGAAGCGGCTAAGGGCCGGGGCCTTGAACACCTCCTCCTGCCGCTGGAGGCGGGGCTGGACGACATCCCGGCCCTAAGCCTCGACCAGACAAGCGCGCAGGCGGTCCGACAGGGCCGGGTGTTGTC
>JAIYEK010000244.1 GCA_027487015.1 Erythrobacteraceae bacterium
GCCTCGGGAAGTTCGGCATAATCGACAAACATCCCGCCGCCGATCCCGGCATGGTCGGCCGCCCTGTGGCACGTTGCGGCCAAGACGCGTGCCGTAAAGTCGAGCCCCGGCAGCGCATCGGGTTCATTCACCCCCACCAATGCCGCTGGCGGCCCCGGCAGGGTCTGGAACCCCGGCATCCGCTCTTGGGAGATCAGCACCTCGCGCGGGTCGCGGTAGAGGAAGATCCACGGCGTTTCGGGAAAGGCGGCGCGCAGCAGCGGCAGCGCGCCGACGTGGCAGCAATCGGCCTTGAGGAACCGGCGTCGCACCGCCCTGCCCCGCGCACCGGCAAGCGCACCGATCATGCCGCGCAGCATGGCAATGCGTGTCTCGAAGGCAATATCGGTGCGGGCCGTGCAGAATTGCAGCAGCGCGTCGAACGGCGCGGGCTCAGACAGGACCACGTGCCCCTGCATTGAGGCGAGCGCCTGCGCCACCAGCGTCGATCCGCAGCGCGACATGTGGAGCACGATGCCGTCCAGCCCACGCCCTTCGTGCGGCGCTGCGTCGGCGAGGGTGGCAAGCGGCGTGGTCCAGCGAAACAACCGCGAAACGGGATGCTGGCGCGCGCGGCGCAAGGGTTGCTCGAAGAACGGCTCGTCGAGCGGCGCAGTGCCGAAATGGGCCCACTCGACCGTCGTCTGCGCGCCATCGGTGCAGAGCCCGGTGGGAAGCCACAGGCGCGATGGGAGGGCATCGCCCGTTAGGCGGCTTGGTGCGGCGCGATCGAGGCCTAGCGGATCGGAACGAAGATAATTCGTCAGCACCTCCAGCCCCAGGTTCAGCCCGCAGCCCGCAGCAAAGGCATGCAAAGCGGCAAGCGCATCGGCGCGCGGCAGCATGGCGATGCGGTCGAGCTCTTGCGGACTGCCAAGCAGCGCGCTGCGCAAGGCCGCGATGTCGGCTGGATCGGGCATGGGCGGCTGATAAGCCGAAGCACCTGATTTATGGTCCATCGGCCGATCAGCGCGGCGCGGCGCGCGGGCGCAGCGTCGGGCGAACCATCACGAGCACGGCCAGCGCGCTCACCAGGGGGATGCCGACACTGCCGGCAAGGATCGCGGCGGTGTTCCACCCGCCCTGCCCCCACCCCGATCCGGCAAAGGCATAGGCGAAGCCCAGCGCGACCTGGCTCAGGCTGCACCAGCCCAAGAGCCGCCGCGGTTCGTGCCCGGCCGCCCCGGCGAGGATCAGCGAGGCTTCTGACAGCACCGGCACCGGGCGGCACAGCAGCACGGCGACAAGTCCATGCCGCCGGGTCCATTCGGCAAAGCTCGGCGGCAGCGCGCGCCCCATACGGTCCAGCGCCGCGCCGCCGCCGCGCCCGAGCGCATAGGCAAAGACGCAGGCGAGCGAGAGCGACACGGCGTTGACCAGTCCCGCCGGCCAGAACCCGACCTTGGTCGCCAGCAGGGTCGCAACGACGCTCGAGGGGATCGGCAGCACCGGATCGCTCGCGAGCAGTGCGCCGGCCATCAACATGGCAATCCCGTCGTTGGCCGTATTCCGGAAAAAGCTCACCGCGAAGGCTTCGATGCTCGCCCCGAACACCAGGTAGGGAACGATCAGGCAGGACAGAAAGATCAACGAAATCACCGCGTATTTCAATGATCTTGCCATTGCTGTCTGCGTCCAACAGTCCGAATGAAGGGGTGCTGTGTGAGGTCTAGATCGTTCGTGCTTGCGTGGCCAGCGGCATTCCTGCTTCCGGCCGAAGGCCACGCCGAGGCAGCGGACGATCCGGAACGCGCGATCATTGTAGCAAGATCGCGCATTGCGCTTCTTCGTCATTCACCCCTCCCCGCTTGACCGTGCGGGCCTTGTCGCGGCAAGGCCGTCAACCTTGCTTCTTGCGGTCAAACGGGGACAGACGATGCGTGACATGATCCGGGGCTGGGGCCTCATGCTCCTCGCGATGTTCGCACTGGCTTCGCCCGCTGCGGCGCAGTCCTTTGCGCAAGGCCAGTTCGACCCCGCGATCCCGACGCTGACCGCCACCGTCGGCCATGCCCCGGGCGCGCGGATCACCTCGCCCGATCAGGCCTATGCCTATCTGAAAGCGCTGGCCGAGGCCGCACCCGATCGCACCCGGCTGGTGCAATATGCGGTGAGCTGGGAGGGACGGCCGCTCTACTATCTGGTGCTTTCGGCCTCGGCCAACATGTCGAAGATCGACGCGATTCGGGCCGACATGGCGACAATCGCAGCGGGACGACCCGGCAACGGCATGGCGATGCCTGTGACATGGCTGCAATACGGCGTGCACGGCAACGAGATCTCCTCGACCGATGCGGCGCTGATGACCGCCTATCACCTGCTCGCCGCAAAGGACGACCCCAAAGCCGCCAAGATCATGGGCGGCACCATCGTCGTCATCGACCCGATGCAGAACCCCGATGGGCGCGCGCGGTTCGTGAACAACTTCCTCGCGTCGACCGGAATCGCCCCCGATGCCGACCGGCAGGCCGCCGAGCATGACGAGCCCTGGCCCTCGGGCCGCGTGAACCACTACATGTTCGACCTCAATCGCGACTGGTTCACCCTCTCCCAGCCCGAGACGCGGGGCAAGGTGTCCGCGATCCGCCAGTGGAATCCGGTGGTCGTCATCGACCTGCACGAAATGGGCGGGGACGAGACCTACTTCTTCACCCCCGCAGCCCAACCCTACAGCCCCAACCTCACCCCGGCGCAGATCCGCGCCTATGAGCTGATCGGCCGCTACAATGCCGCAGCCTTCGATGCGCGCGGCGAGCCCTTCTTCACGCGCGAGGTCTATGACCTGTTCTACCCGGGCTATGGCGACACATGGAACGCGCATCAGGGAGCGATCGGCTCGACTTACGAACAGGGCTCGGCCCGCGGGCTCGTGTTCAAGCGGCGGGACGGGACCGAGCTCACCTATGCTGACGGCATCGCCAACCACTTCTCGACCAGCCTCGCCACGGCGAGCGCGGTGGCGGACAATGCGAGCAAGTTCCTCGCCGATTTCGCCGCCTACCGCGCCGGCAACGCGAGCGGCGCGGCGGGCAAGGGCACTTATATGATCGACCTTGGCAAGCGGCGCTGGAATGCCGAGCGGCTCGGGCGCCGCCTCGCCGCGCAGGGCATCACCGTGCTGCGCCGCGAGGGTGCCGCGAGCGTCTGCGGCAAGTCCTATCCTTCTGGCTATCTCGCGGTGCCGCAAGCCCAGCCCGCCGCGCGGCTGATCCGTAGCCTGCTCGACCGCGACACGCCGCTGCCGCCCGATTTCCTCGCCGAGCAGGAGCGCCGCCGCTCGGTCGACCTGCCGCATGAGCTTTACGATGTGACCGCATGGGCGGTGGGGCCGATGGCGGGCGTCGATGTCAGCCTCTGCGCGGCTGCTGTCAGCGGCGATGCTATGGCCCCCGACGCGCCAATTGCCCCGAAGGCCGAAGGCAGCGGAGCCTTCGCCATCGCCGTGCCGTGGACCGACAGCGGGCAGGCGCGCCTGGTCACCCTCGCCCTGCGCGAGGGGATCGAGGGGCGCGTCACCGACAAGGCCTTCAGCGCGGGCGGACGCCAATTCCCGCGCGGCACCGTGGTCTTCCCCGCAGGCAGCAACACGCCCGAGAAGATGGCGCGCCTCACGGCAATCGCCAGCGATGTCGGCGCGCAGACGGTGGCGCTAGAGAGCGGGTGGGTCGACAGCGGTCCCAACCTCGGCAGCGAGCATTTCGTGCGCCTCACCCTGCCGCGTGTCGCGGTGGCGTGGGACGACGGGGTCTCGCAACTATCCGCGGGCGCGCTGCGCTACGTGCTCGAACAGCGCATCGGTCTGCCGGTGACCCCGATCCGCACTGGCCGCCTCGCCCGCGCGGACCTCTCCGACTATGACGTGGTGCTGGTCCCTGAAGGCAATCCGTCACCCGAACTCGGCGATGCCGGCCAGCGCGCGCTGCGCAGCTTCGTCCAGCGCGGCGGGGTGCTGGTGGCCATCGGCGACAGCCTCGAGACCTTCAGCAGCGGCGACAATCCGCTCCTCGCGGTCAAGCGCGAGGCGGCGCTGGGCCGCGATCCGGGCGAGGCCGGGGACGCCAAGGGCGACCTCGCCGAAGCCGCCGAGATCGCCAGCGACGCCGCCTATCGCGAGGCGATCAAGGATCAGGCCGCGCTGCCCGATACGCTGCCGGGCGCGCTGCTCAACGTGGTGGGCGAGCCCGACCACTTCCTCTCCGCCGGTTACGATGACGGCGCGGTCGTGCTGGCGACGGGGACGCAGATCTTCACGCCCCTCGCGCGCGACAAGGGCGTCAACGCAGTCCGCTTCGCCGCAGCCGGCAGCCTCATCGCCAGCGGCTATGTGTGGGACGAGAACCGGCGGCAGATGGCCTACAAGCCCTACCTGATGGCCCAGCCGGCCGGGCGCGGGCTGGTGATCGGCTTTGCCCATGATCCCTCGACCCGCGCGTTCCTCGAAGGGCTCGACCTGATGATCGCCAACGCGGTGCTGATCGCGCCATCGCGGGTGCGGTAAGCGCGCCGAGAGTGTTCTAGCCGTTTGACACAAGTTGTGTCATGCTGGCTGGCATGACGCTGTTCCACGCGCTCGTCGTGCTTCATGTCGCCACCGGTGCGGTGGGGCTGACGGCGTTCTGGGGGCCGATCGTCACGAAGAAGGGTGCGAAGGCGCACCGCAAGTGGGGCCACGCCGCGTGCTACGGCTTCCTCGGCGCGGGCGCGCTGGCGATAGCGATGGCGTTGCTGTCGCTCTACGGGCCCGAACACCGCCACCCCGAAGTCACCGACCGCGCGCTCTATGAAGGGTTGTTCGGCTGGATGATGCTCTACCTCGGAACGCTCACCATCGGCTTTGTCGACTATGGCCTTGCCGTGGTGAAGCACAGCCGCAACCGCCGCATGCTGCGCCGCGCCCGCTATCAGGCGGTGATCGCAGCTGTGATCGTAACGGGGGCGTGGTGCGGGATTTATGGCTGGCAGGTTGGGCACCCGCTGATGGTGCTGGTCGCGTTCATCGGCATCGTTTCGATGCTGATCCAGCAGCTTTACATCTGGCGCGCCGCCGAGCCGATGCGCACCACCTACATCGGCGAGCATTTCCGGGCCCTCATCGGCATGGGGATTTCGGCCTACACCGCCTTCCTGTCGGTCGGGCTGATCCGGCTCGTGCCCGAAGAGGTGTTCAACCCCGCGATCTGGGCCGGGCCGAGCGTGATCGGGGTGAGCCTGATCCTGTACTTCACGGTGAAGCGCAAGCAGGCGAGCGCCCCCCGGAAATCCTCAGGGCCGAGCCCACATCCGCAATAGATTGGCGATAGTCTTGTCGAGCGTCAGCAGCTCGGCCGATTGCGCCGGCAGCTGGGCGCGCAGCGAGGCCCGCAGGTTTTCGAGATCGAACAGCATCTCGCGGGCCGCGGCATCGGCGACCATGCTCTCGATCCACCCCACGCACACGATCCGCGTGCCCCGCGTCACCGGCCGCACCTCGTGGATGCTGCCCGAGGGGTAGAGCACCAGATGCCCCGCCTCGCCCTTGACCGATTGGGTGACCCCCGCGGCATGGATCACCAGCTCGCCGCCGTCGTAATCCGCAGGCGGGGTGAGGAACAGCGTGAAGGACAGGTCGGTGCGCACCCGCCGCTCGCCCGTGCCCATAAGCGCATTGTCGACATGCGCGCCGTAGCCCCCGCCCTCGCCGGTCTTGCTGATGAGGAGGTGCGAGAGCCGCCGCGGCTGCGCGGCGGCGCGGAGCACGGGGTTGTCCCACAGGATGCGCGAGATCTCGTCCTGAAGGCTGCGGCCCGCGGTCGAATCCATCGCCGCCTGCTCGTTGCGCTTGACCGCGCGCGCCACCGAGCCCGCAGTCTCGCGCCCGTCGCGCCATTCGAGCAGCGCGATGCGCTCGGCGATGGCTGCGAGGTGTTCGGGATCGGGAATGGCGTGGACGGCGAGGATCATCGCCGAGGCCTTAGCGGTGCAAGACGCCTTGTGCCAGCAGCCGGTTGACCCCGGCGGCAACCTCGTCCGGGGAGAGCTCGGCGCCCCCTTCGCGCGCGCCGCCCCACACGACGTAGCGCAGACCGACGAAGACGTTCATCCCCATCAGCGCCCAGGCCTCGAGCTCGCCCAACCCCTCGCGGAACTCGCCCGCTGCCCCGCCAGCGCGCAGGCGATCGGCGATGCGGGCGGCGATGGTTTCGTAGTGCTCGCGGTAGCTCGCCGGATCGACGAATTCGGCTTCGTCGATGATGCGATAGATTTCCTTGTGCTCGGCCGCGAACCGCAGGAACGCCGCGAGCGCCGCGCGCTCGATCTCGAGCGCGCCCATGCCCTCATGGAGCGCCGAGCGCGCGCTGGTGCGCACCTTCTCGCTCATGTCGGCGACCAGCGCGCGGAACAGCGCGTCCTTGCTGTCGAAATAGGTGTAGAAGCTGCCGAGCGCCATGCCGGCGCGGCGCGTGATCGAGCTCACCGAAGCCTCGTGAAAGCCCTTCTCGCCGAATTCTTCCGCGGCCGCATCGAGTAGCTTGCGCAAGGTGCGCCGCCCGCGCTCGGTGCGCGGCGTCTTGGCGTCAGCCGACGCGTCCTCGGCGACCGGCGCCGCAGCATCCCGAGTGTTGCCCATCTGCCTCTCCCTCGGCGCTTTCGGTAGGCCGCGCAAGGGGCGCGCACAAGACTAAACTTGAAAGGTGGTTCAACTTTCAATACGAGTATCTCCATAAGAGGGCATGGAGAGGAAAAACCCGATGAAGACGATGCTTTGCACCCGTGCAATGTTGCTGGCTGGCGCCGCTGGACTTGCCGCCTATGCCGCGCCCGCCATGGCGCAGGACAGCGC
>JAIYEK010000151.1 GCA_027487015.1 Erythrobacteraceae bacterium
ATGCCCCTCCACTTCGAACTCGTCACCCCCGCCAAGCTCGTCCGCTCGGAAGACGTCCACATGGTGGTCGTCCCCGGCACCGAGGGCGAATTCGGCGTGCTCGAGGGCCACGCGCCCTTCATGAGCACGATCCGCGACGGCGCGGTGCAGATCTTCGCCAAGGACGGCGCGGCGCCTGAGATCATTCAGGTGCGCGGCGGCTTTGCCGAAGTGAACGAGAAGGGCCTCACCGTCCTCGCCGAACACGTCGAAGCGTAATTGGGAGGCGTGATCGGGCTTTCGCTCGACCCCGAGACTATCGCGCACACCCCTGCCTTGCGCGACGATCTGCTGGCCCTGAACAACCGGAGCGCGGTGGAAACATCCTGGCTCGAACCTGCGCGGTTCGAGTCCATGGTGGCCGCCGCCTTTGCCGCGCTGCATGTGCCGCAGGCTCAGGCCCTCCTCCTGACGTTCGACCAGAGCGCCGATTACGACAGCCCCAATTTCCTGTGGTTCCGGGAGCGGTTTGAACGGTTCGTCTATATCGACCGGATTGTGGTCGACGAAAACGCGCGCGGTTTGGGACTGGCCCGGCAACTTTATGATCAGCTGTTCCATCTGGCGCTTGAGTCCGGGCACGATCTCGTGACGTGCGAAGTCAATTCCACGCCGCCCAATCCGGGGTCAGATGCGTTCCATGCGGCGATGGGCTTTGTGGAAGCGGGGAGCGCGGCTCTCACTCCCGGCAAATCGGTCCGCTACCTGAAAAGGCCGCTGGGCTGACCGCCGACTGAATTTGCATCCGCCCCTCGCGGAATATTAACCATGTCCGTGGCAGAGCCTCCCGGCTATGTTCATGTCTTCGGATATCCGCCCCGCCCCCGCGCTCGCCGCGCCGAGCCAGCGCACCGACCTGTGGATCGTCCTCGCGCTCGCATTGTTCACCTTTGTCGTGCGCGGCGCGTGGATCGGCGATCCCAACGCGGACGTGGACGAGCAGCTCTATTCGCTGATCGGCAACCAGATGCTCCACGGCGCGGTGCCCTTCGTCGACCTGTGGGACCGCAAGCCCTGGGGGCTGTTCGCCCTGTTCGCGGCCTTCCACGCCATCGGCGGCCCGGGCTCGGAGGCCTACCAGACCGCCGGCGCGCTGTTCACGCTGGGCGGCGCGGTGATGATCCTCCACCTCGCCCGCGCGCAGGCCGACCGGATGACCGCGGCTGCCGGGGCTGCGCTCTATGTGGTGCTGTGCACGATCAATGACGCGCATTCGGGCAATTCAGAGGTGTTCTTCATCCCGATGCTGATCGCGATGGCGGTGCTGGTGCGCGACATCGAGCGCCCGCGCGCCGTACCCTATGCGCTGCTCGCCATGCTGATCGGCGGCATCGCGCTCCAGATCAAGTACACCGTGATCCCGCTCTGCCTGTTCTTCGGCCTCTGGGCGCTGTGGGGCCAATGGCGGCAAGGCATGCCGCTGTGGCGCCTCGCGGTGCTCGCCGCAGGCTTCGGCGTGCTCGGCATCCTGCCGACCGCGCTCGTCAGCGCGGGCTATGCGATGGCGGGGCATTGGGACGCATATGTCTTTGCCAACTTCGTCTCCTTCTTCGATCGCCTCCCTGCCAGCACAGGCCGGGTCCATCCGCTGATGCTCGCCTATCTCGGCCTGCAATTGTCGCTGAGCTGGCTCGGTATCCGCGCCGCGCAGCGCGTCTGGCCCGAGGGACTGCCGCGGCATTACGTGTTCGCGATTCTGTGGCTGGCGGCGGCGGTGGCGACGGCCTACCTGCCCGCG
The DNA here is from genome assembly GCA_027487015.1 of Erythrobacteraceae bacterium. Lineage (GTDB taxonomy): Bacteria > Pseudomonadota > Alphaproteobacteria > Sphingomonadales > Sphingomonadaceae > Erythrobacter. The sequence continues at coordinate 1,778 of JAIYEK010000151.1, forward strand.
ACCGTTTACCGCCACTATCTCGCCGCACTGATCCCGGCGACGGCGCTGCTCGCCCTGCCGCTGTTCCACCGCGAGCCGAGCGAACGGATCAACCGTGCGGCGCTGCTTCCGACCGCGGTGTTCCTCCTGATCGTGCCCTACCAGTACTGGGTGAGCCACGAGAACCGTTCGGCGACCTTCCGGCTGGCCGAGGCGATTGCTCCGCATGTCGACGCCAAGGCGGGCAAGTGCCTGCTGGTGTTTGATGGCCCGACCTCGCTCTACCGCCTCACCGACAGCTGCCTGCCGACCAAGCTGATCTACCCCGATCACCTCAACAACGCGCTCGAGATGGACGCGCTGGAGATGCGGCAGGAGGACGAGGTGCGGCGCATCCTCGCCACCAATCCGCCGGTGATCGTCACCGCCGATCTGCCGCTCACCCCGCAGAATTTCGCGGCCAAGGATCAGGTCGATGCCGCGATCAGCCGCGACTATCGGCTGCTGGCGAAGGAAGAACTCCACCACCGCTACATCTACGCCTGGGTGCGCCGCGAGCCCTGACGTTACGCGCGCTTGCATGCGCGCCAACTCCCTGCAATTCTGACGTATCGCGCAGGCCCTCAGCGGCCGGTGCAGCATCCGTCACAGGGAGAGACGCACTTGAAACTCGCATCGAGGCTGGCCATGGCTCTTGCCATGAGCACATCGACCATTGCCCTTGCCGATGACGGCATTCCCGGGCCCGAGCAGGATCCCTACATCTTCCTCGAGGAGGCGCGCAGCCCCGAGGCGCTGGACTGGGTGGCAAAGGAAAACGCCCGCACCCTTGCGGCCTTCGAGGCCGATCCGCGCTATGCTCAGCTGAAGGCCGAGGCGCTGGCGATCTTCGACAGCAACGACCGCATCCCCTTCGTGTCTTTCCGCCCCGATGGCCTGTATAACTTCTGGCAGGACAAGGCGAACCCCAAGGGTATCCTGCGCCGCACCACGCTGGAAAGCTACCGCACCGC
>JAIYEK010000096.1 GCA_027487015.1 Erythrobacteraceae bacterium
ACGGAGAGCCGATGCCATGCTGACCATCCACCACCTGCGCCTGTCGCAATCCGAACGCATCGTCTGGCTCGCCGAGGAGCTGGGGCTGGAATACGACCTCAAGCTCTACAACCGCCGCACCGACAACCGCTTGGCGCCCGATGAATACAAGGCGCTGCACCCGATGGGCATCGCCCCCGTCATCACCGACGGCGACCTGGTGCTCGGCGAGAGCGGGGCGATCATGGACTACATCGTCGCGAAATATGCCCCCGGAACGCCGCTGGTCCCCGGCGTCGATCATCCCGATTTCGCCGACCACCTGTTCTACTACCACTGGGCCAACGCGACCTTCATGACCAACGGCATGATGGCGCTGGTGGCGCAGTTCATGGGCGCGTCAGAGCTGCCCGCCTTCGTGGCCGACCGCGTGGCCAAGGGCTGGAAAATCGTCGAGCAGCGGCTGGGCGAGGCGGACTATTTCGGCGGCAGCCAGCTCACCACCGCCGACATCATGATGGGCTTCCAGCTCACCACCAGCCGCGCGATGAGCGGCATGAGCATCGACCACCTGCCCAATCTTCAGGCATACCTGAAGCGCATCGGCGAACGCCCGGCCTATCAGCTTGCGATGGCGAAGTGCGAGCCGGGGATGCCGCCGAAGCTGGATTGATCGCTGTTCTCGTCATTGCGAGGAGCGCAGCGACGAAGCAATCCATGGACAAGCCGTGCCGCGCGCGGATACCTCAGGCCATGGATTGCCACGCCTTCGGCTCGCAACGACGAAGTTGGGGATCACCCGAACCCGTTGCCCCGGCCCCGAGCCGGGGCTTGGCTGCCTTCCTTGGGCGAGGCGCCCGGTCTCGAGAAGCAGCCTAACCCCGGGTCAAGCCCGGGGCGATGATGGGGTGGGAATTTGGCACATCCCCCGCCCCGGCCCCCGAGCCGGGGCCCCGCTGCCTGTCATTTAAGGTGGCGGTCGGACGAAGGCCGCAAGTTGCAGTCTGCCCAAGACATTGATTTATCCGCGAACACCATGCATGGTTCTTCCACGGAAGGGGGGCGCACACCGCGCAGATACACCGCCATCCAGCCCGACATGACCAATGAAGAGTGGCTCAACTCGCAGTCCGCCAGCGACATGCTGGTCAAGCTCCACGCGGCGCAACCACGTTTTCTTAAATCCCAGATCCGCAATCTCCACCGGTTTCTGATCGCCTGCTGCTGGAAGCACGGAAATCTCATCCCGCAGGAAGGTCTGCAAAATGGTCTAAGGGGTGCGGAGCGGTGGCTTGCCGGCGAAATCGGCGACGATGAGCTTAACCGGTTGAACTGGTATGCCGAGGCGGATGCCTTCATCTTGGACTACGGCACACAGCCGAACGACATCGTCCATATTCAGGCCCTGATCGACAGCATCGACGAGGTTCGTGACATGCCGTTCGAGCAGGCACGCACTCGGCTGCTTGACGCGGCCTATTTCGCCGAAGGTGCGATGATCTATCCCTTGATCAAGCCCTCTCCGTGGTGGGATCGGATGTTCAGTTCAGAGTTTCTCTGCGCGCAATTGTTGCGGGAACACATAAAGCCCGAGTTGCCCTAGCATTTGACGGGCACGCCACCCCTCACACCCCCTCCCGCCTGAGCAATTCTGCCTTGATCTCCAGCCCATAGGCGTAACCGCCGAGCGTCCCATCGGCCGCGATCACGCGGTGGCAGGGGATCAGCACCGCGACATGGTTCGCCCCGTTCGCGCCGCCCACCGCGCGGCTCGCCTTGGGGTTGCCCAAGGCCGCCGCGAGTTCGCCGTAGCTGCGCGTCTCGCCGTGGGGGATGCGGCGCAGTTCTTCCCAGACGCGTTGCTGGAAGGCGGTGCCCTTCACGTCGAGCGGGATTGCGGCGCTGCCCGGGCCGGGTTGTTCGACCGCCTCGACCACTGCCGCGAACAGCTCGCGGAAGGCATCGCCGGCAGCGCGCAATTCGGCTCGCGGGAACCTCCCCCGCAATTCCGCCTCACCCTCTCCGAAGGCGAGGCAGCACACGCCCTTTTCGGTCGCGGCGACCAGCATGTCGCCCAGCGACGTCGCCAGCACCGTCCAGTGGATCACGCGGCCCGCGCCGCCCCTGCTCCAATCGCTCGGTTTCATGCCCAGCTTGCCTTTCGTTTCCGCATAGAACTGTTCGGGTCCGGTGTAGCCCGCCTGCGCGAGGGCGTCGGTCACCCGTTGCCCACTCGTCAGCGCCTCGTGCACACGCCGTTCGCGCAGCGCGCGCGCAAATGCGGCGGGCGAGAGGCCAACGGTGCGCTTGAACAGGCGTTGAAAATGCGTCGGCGTATAACCGGTGAGATCGGCCAGTTCGTCCAGCGTCATCGCCCCCCGGTCGCGGATCGCGGCGATCGCGGCGAGCACGCAAGCCTCCTCGGCGCTTTGCGCGTTCGGCGAGCAGCGCTTGCAGGGTCGTAGCCCTGCCGTCGCCGCCTCGTCGGGGCCCGGATAGAAGCGCACGTTCTTGCGCAAAGGCGCGCGCGCGGGGCACGAGGGGCGGCAATAGATGCCGGTCGAATGGACGCCGGTGACGAAGGCCCCGTCGAACCTCCGGTCTTTGGCGAGGGCCGCCTGCCAGCGCTCCTCGTCGGTGATGTTCTCGTAATGTTTCACGTGAAACATTCCCCGCTGTCGTGGCGCTCGATCCGCGCGGCAAAGCAGCCATGCATGGCGTTGTGCGCATCGATATAGGCGACCTCGGGGTCGGCGAGCAATGTGCGCAGCTGCGCGTCGACATCGTCGGCCAGTGCCAGCGCGGCGCGGTGGAGGTCGCCTGCGGCGGTATATCCGCGCAGCGCAATCGGGCGCGCGCGCAGAACCGGGGGAAGCGCGTCGACATACTCCGCCGCTGCCCTGGCATCGGCGCGGATGTAGATCGCAAAGGCGTGTGCATAAGGGCCTGCGACCGCGTGGTTCTCATGGTGCGTGAGCAGCAGCACCTCTCCCGGCGCCGCATCCTCGAGCGTGACGCGGCAGGGGAAGTACCCCTCCCCCGCCACTTCGCGCCGCGCGCGGCGGCGGGCGAGGCCGGCGTCATCGAGCGCCAGTTGCTGAGCGAAAAGCTGGGGGTCGAGGCCCCTGATCCGGTACGTCATGCGTGCAACTCCCTTGCCTTGCGTTTCGAGGGAGCTAGTCGCGCAGAACAGCCCGGCGCGCAGCCCGAAGGCTTGCGCTCAATGTGAGGTCAGGGCGCGGTCACCTTGGTCAGACTGACCGCAATGGCGCGGCTGCGCGCCTTGAGCGCTTCGAAGGTGAGGCCGCTCTCGACCAGGGCATAGGAGTTTACCGAGAAGAACTGCTGATCGATTACGGTCAGACAGCCGCTGGCCCGCCCCTTCTTCGTCTCGGTCCCGAACTGCACATCGAGGTTGAGAAAGATGTAGACGCAGTCCTTGTCCAATCCGCCGAACTGCGGTGTCCCGACCTTCAAGACATTCTCTTCACCGACGCTTTTGGAAATGTCTGCTTCGACGTTGCGCAATGCGGTATCCATTTTCGCCTGCGCGTCGGCAGTCTGGAACTGGCGCGCGATCAGGGCGAGGAAGAGCGGCTTTGCCATCTTCACCGGTTCGTTCTGGATCGGCGTCTTGATATGCGTGTATTCCTCACCGAAACTGCCGCAACGATCAAGGTTGGCGTGAGTCACGCTCACCTTGTCGAGCGCCGCGACCTCCTTGGCCAGCGCGACCTCCTCCGCGCCACTCGGCAGGCAAAAGCCTTCGGGAAGGACGTAGCTGTAGGCGGCGCCGCCGACATTGAAGGTCTCGCGCTGCTCGGCGCGGGCGAGGCCAGGCGTCGCAGCCAGCGCAAGCGAGGTCAGCGCTGCCAAGATGTTGCGTGTCGTGATCATTGCCGCTCCCCTTTTGCTTCGATACACCGCGTGCCATGAAACTCATTGCATCGCCCGCGCCAGATTCAAGGACTTTCTCGATGGTTGAAGCGCTTGGCCGGCTGGCGATGATCTTGCGGACGCTCATCGGGCTGACGCTAGCCGCGCTGGCACTCGTCGCACCGGCCGCGGCCGATCCGGGCGATGTCGATGCGGCCTCGCGCGGCGTGGTCCGGGTGGTGATCATCGGCGAGGAAGGGGGCGAGCCCGTGCCGGTCTCCCACGGTACCGGCTTTGCGGTTTCGGCGACGCGGATCGTCACCAACGCCCATGTCGTGGCCGAGGCGGTGCAGGACGATACGTTGCGCATCGGTATCGTCCCCTCCGAGGGCACCGGCGGTGCTTTTGCGCGGGTGGTGGCGGTCTCCCCGCGCAACGATCTGGCCCTGCTCGAAATCGCCAAGGGATCGCTGCGCCTGCCCCCGCTGGCGCTGGCGGGGAGCGTCAGCAGCGACCTTGGCGAGGTGTCCGCGGTCGGCTATCCGATGAATGTCGATCTGGCACAAGGTCTTGATATAGCCGATATCTTTCGTGCCCAGCCGCCGGTCAAATCGCGCGGCTACCTGTCGGGCGAGCGGCCGTCGCGCCAGTTCGACACGATCCTCCACACCGCGCCGATTGCACGCGGCAATTCGGGCGGACCGCTGCTCGATCCGTGCGGACGGGTGATCGGGGTCAACTCGTTCAGCGCCGACGCACAGAGCGGCGATGGCGAGTTCTACTTCGCGGTCTCCTTGCGCGAATTGCTGCCCTTCCTGCGCAAGAACGGGGTGGAGCCGGTCGTCAACGCCCTCCCCTGCCGCTCGATCGCAGAGCTGAACGCCGAGGAACGCCAGCGCCTCGAGGCCGAGCAGAGCCAGGCCCGCGCGGCGCTCGAACAGCGGTCGGAGAGCTTGCGCGAGGTGCGCGAAAAGGCCCGCCTGACCGCACAGATGCAAGTGCTCGAAGCGCGCGAGAACCGCATGGCGCTGGCGCTGATCGCGCTCCTCGCCTGCGTCGGCGCGGGCTATGCCGCTTTCGTGTGGCGCGGAGATGAGGCGCGGCGCACCCATGTGCGGACCCTCGGCGCGCTGTCGGCGGTGGGGCTCGCGGCGGCCTTGCTCCTGTGGTTCACCCGCCCGGGCCTTGCCGAAATCGAGGACCGGGTCGCCGCGGCGGTCGAAAAGGCTGAGGGCGGCGACGGCAAGCCGTCCGGCTCGGGCAAGACCTCGGACGCGGCCGAGGGCGCGCTGATTTGCACCCTCGTCCCCGAACGCAGCCGCGTCACTGCCGCGCGCACCGATGATGTCGCCTTCGAATGGTCGGCCGATGGCTGCGTCAACGGGCGCACGCAATATGGACTTGCGCAAGGGGGCGAATGGCAACGAGTCTTCGCGGCCGACGATGATGCGGCGGTCGCAGTCAACACCTATGACCCCGCGACCCGCACCCTGCGCACCGACCGCTATCTGCTCGGCCAAGAGGCGCTCGCCGCCGCGCGCGAGGCCCGTTCGGCCTACACGCCGCCAACCTGCGGAGTGACAGATGCGGCACGGACGCTGGGCGAACAGCAATCGGCGCTTATAGCAGGCCTGCCCGAACAGCCCAACGAGCGGCTGGTCTACAGCTGCGCGGCGAAGGTCGCGGGGAAGTGAACCGCACCCGGCGCCTCGCATGGATCGCCGGGGTTCTCGTGTTGCTTTTAGGCGGAGGCTGGCTCGGGCTGCGCTACTTCGATTTCCAAGCCACCGCGACCGCGCGGAAGGAAGTCGCCCATTTGCAAACCCTCGCGACGTCGGCCTGTCGTTGCACCCGCGAAAAGGGCGATGCGGCGCGCAAGGCCTGCTGGCAGGCTTACCGGAGCGCCACAGCGGACAAGGATGTCACCGCGAAGAACGTCATGTGCGCTTGGGCACCCTCGAAGGATTGCATCTCCACCTACGCGGGCGAGCAATGCATCGTGACCGATTTCGGCGAAGGCATCTGCACACAGGAAGAAGCACGCGCGGTAGAGGCTGCATACAGCGCGGCGCTCACTGCCGAGGGCAAATTCTCCGATCTCGACGATCTCGGCCAGGTGCGCGCGAACGAGAGAGCGAATGCCGCAGTCCAAGCCATCCTGCGACGCTTAAGGGCCGGCGAGAAGGTCAGTGCGCCGCCTGGGGCACGTGGCTGCGCAGGCTGAGCCGCCCCCTCCCCGCTTCGCACCTGCACAATTCCTCCCCCACGCGGCTTGCGCGGGCGGGAATCAATTGCTAGGCGCGCGCCAACCTTGCGGGGCACCCTTGTGCGTGCCCCATCATCAGGGCCCAAGCATTATTCCTTTGAAGCTTCGCAAGAGGATTGCACGCGCGTGGACATTTCCGCCGGTATCAAGGCTAGCCTGGCTGGACGCTATGCCTCGGCCCTGTTCGATCTGGCTGCCGAGAATGGCAAGGTGACCGCGGTCGAGAAGGACCTCGGCACGCTGGGTGCTGCGCTCGCCGATTCGGCCGATCTTGCCGCGCTGACCACCAACCCCGAACTCGGCCGCGATGTGGCTGGCAAGACGATGGCGGCGGTGGCCAAGAAGCTGAAGCTCAGCCCGCTGACCACCAATTTCCTCGGCGTGCTCGCCGCCAACCGTCGCCTCGGCAAGCTGCCCGCGATCATCAGCGCCTTCCGCGCGATTGCCGCTGCCCAGCGCGGCGAAGTGACCGCGACTGTCACCAGCGCCCACCCGCTGAGCGACGAGCAGATCGCCGCCCTCAAGACCAAGCTGACAGCGCGCGAAGGCCGCACTGTCATGCTCACCGCCGCGGTCGATCCCGACCTGCTCGGCGGCCTTGTCGTCACCATCGGATCGCAGCGCATTGATGCCTCGATCCGCACCCGTCTCAACTCGCTTGCCAAAGCCATGCAGGCCTAAAGGACTAGAACATGGAAATCCGCGCC
>JAIYEK010000287.1 GCA_027487015.1 Erythrobacteraceae bacterium
CTGGTCTCCTCCTCGCTGGCCGAGGCGCGCGCGGTGATGGTCGAGGGGGAGAGCGGGCTGCTGGCGATCTGCCGTCCCGGGCACAAGCCGCATTTCGAGCCCTCGCTCCACCGCGTCCGTTTCGAGAACGGGGCGCAGGCGCAGCTGTTCTCGGCCGCCGAGCCCGAGGCCCTGCGCGGGCCGCAGCACAGCCACGCCTGCCGGGCAGGCGCAGAAGGAGTTTTTCGTCAACGAGGCGCTCTGTCTGCTTGACGCGCTCCATGCTCGCTCGGTGACCGCCTCGGTCCCCGCCCCGCCCGCTAGCGCGGTCGATGGCGCCTGTTACCGGGTGACAGCCCCCGCGACCGGAACCTGGGCCGGCAAGGAGGACCGTCTCGCGATCCTTGTCGCAGGAGAATGGCACTTCATCGCGCCAGCCGAAGGCATGACGGTGTTCGACCGGGCTGCCGCCAGAATTGTCATTTATCGGTCGCATTGGCAGCCTGCATCGGTCGTGGCCGTTCCCGCAGGCGGCACCGTCATCGACGCCGAGGCACGCGCGGCGCTGGCAGCGCTGATAACGTCGCTCCAGATCATGGGTTTGCTCGCCGCACCCACGCCCTGAGGCGCACGAATGGCGGATTACCGCGCATTTTGCGGTTACATTTTTATCCACAAGCCCTTTTCAGCGACATTCTTGCAACACCAGAAGGGCAATGTCTGCTTGCCTCGCGCGGGGGGAAAAGATAGAGACAACGCGTGCCTCAAGTTTAACGCAAAGGGGAATTTTGGAAATGCGCAAACTCGTCATTGGAATGGCGATGGCCTCGACCGCGCTGACTACGCCCGCCATGGCCCGCGAAGGCCAGTGGTATATTGAGGGTGATGGCGGCGTCATGTTGGTCCAGGACCAGTCTCTCGATGTCAACGGTGTCGCGGACAACGCGAAGGCCGATTATGACACCGGCTACGATTTTGGCGGGATTGTCGGCTATGACTTCGGTGGCTTCCGCCTCGAAGCCGAAGCCAGCTACCGCTCGGCCAACCTCACGCAGGTCACCGCTGGCAACCAGGGCCTTGCCCTCAACCCCGTGGCGGGCGCGCCGGGCGGTTTCAACACCTTCACCGGCGTCCGTGATGCACTGGGCGAAGTGAATGCGCTCAGCTTCATGCTGAACGGCCTCGTCGATTTCGGCGACGATGACGCCCTGCAGGGCTTCGTCGGTGGCGGCGTTGGCGTTGCCCGCGTCGACATGGAAGGCCGTGTGAACGCCAACGGTCCGGGCGTCTGGAACGATTCGGACACCGGCTTTGCTTGGCAGCTCCTGGCGGGCGTTCGCGCTCCGATCAGCGACTCGTGGGACGTCGGCCTGAAGTATCGCTACTTCCGCGCCGAAGACGTGAACCTCGTCGATACGTTCGGCCGCACGCTGGACACGAAGCTGGCGACGCACTCGATCCTCGGCTCGATCACCTACAACTTCGGTGGCGCCGAGCCGGTCGTCGCGCCGGTTGCGGTGACCCCGCCGCCGCCCCCGCCGCCGCCCCCGCCGCCCCCGCCGCCGCCGCCGCCGGCGCCGCCCAAGCCGCCGTGCAACACTGGTCCGTACATCGTGTTCTTCGACTTCGATAAGTCGGACATCACTTCGGAAGCCGCCGGCATCCTCAACAGCGCCGTCACCGCCTATGCCAACTGCGGCACGGCGAGCGTGATGCTGGCCGGTCACACTGACCGTTCGGGCAGCACCAAGTACAACGAAGGCCTGGCCGATCGTCGTAACAAGGCGGTCACCGCCTACCTGAGCGGTCGCGGCGTCCCCGCAGCTCGCATCACCGGCCAGTCGTTCGGCGAAACCAAGCCGCGCGTCCCGACCGCCGACGGTGTGCGCGAAGCGCAGAACCGCCGCGTGGAAGTGACCTACGGCCCGGGCTCGGGCATGTAAGTCCAGGTTCCAACGGAACACGAAGAGGGGCCGGGGCGATCCGGCCCCTTTTTTGTTGCCCGCTGTGCTCATGGGCTGTGCGCAGGGCGGACCTAGCACCGGGGCGCTGCAGCGATGGCGTCAGCCATGCACGGGCCGGAAGCCCACTCATCCGCATCACCGGAATACGAAAGCGCGCGCCGCAGCACGTGCCTAGACCCGCGCTGCGGCGCGCGCTTTTGCGTGTCTGGGAGACCTGCGCCTTAGGCCGCGACTGCCGCCGCAGCCGCACGCTCGGCGATCGTCGCCTCGGCCTTGGGCAGCGTACGATAGGCGTAGAGCAGCAGCGCCAGCGAGATCGGCGCCACCCCGATCAGCGACAGCACCCCGATCCGCAAACTCCCGCTCACCTCTGAGATCGCGCCGACCATGTACGGCCCGAGCCCCAAGCCCACGAGCGTCGTAGCGAGAAAGAACGACGCCGTCGCGGTCCCGCGCATGCGCGGCAGGACGAGGTCCTGCGTGGTGGCCGCCGCTGCGCCTAGCGCCGTGGCCGCGAACATCCCGGCAAGGAAATTCATCGCGTAGAACAGCGCGGGCGTCTCGGTGGTGAAGCCGATCCAGATCGGCACCACCGGCGCGATGATCCCGAACATCACCACCACGATCCGCCCCGAGGGATTGCGTCCGCGCAGCCAATCCGACATGCGCCCGCCGAGAATCACCCCCAGAAAGCCCGACAGCGCCCCGCTCCCGCCGAGCACGAAGGCGAGCTCCGCCTTGGGCAGCTTCAGCACCGTCTCGGCGTAGGGCGCAGACCAAAACGCCAGCGCATAGGCGCCGAGCGACACCAGCCCGTAGCCCAATGCGGTGCAGATGAAGGCGGGCGTGCCCCAGATCAGCCGGAAGGTCGCCGGATCGTGACGCCGCAGGGTAGAGGCCCACGAGAACACTGCGTAGTAGCCGAAGGCGATCGCCGACCACTGCGGCACGTTCCCCGTCAGCTTGATCATCACCAGAGCAAAACCGGTCATGGCAGCGGCCATCGCCAGATTGACCAGTGCCGCCATCGGCCCCCGCCGCAGCGCGTGGAGGACCGTGAAGGGCGGCAGCAGCATCGACAGGTCGACGAAGAAATCGGCGAGCGGGTGACGCACGCCGGTAGCCGCGTCAGGCTGCCGCGCCGGTTCGCGCAGTGAGGCCACCCACATGGCCAGCAGCACGCCCGGCACGCCCACGGCGAGAAACGCGGCTTGCCAGCCCACCAGCCCGCCGATCCCGCCGCCCGGATAGGCCGCATCCCAGACCTGCGAGATCTTGGCCCCGATCAGCAGCGAGACCCCGCCCCCCAGATACAGCCCCGAGGAATAGATCGCGAGCGCGGTCGCACGCTGGCGCTTGGGGAAATAGTCCGAGATCAGCGAATAGGCGGTCGGACTCGCAGTGGCCTCGCCCACGCCCACCCCCATGCGCGCGAGCGAAAGGGTGAGGTAATTGCGCGCAAAACCCGACATCGCGGTCATCGTCGACCACAGCAACAGGCCGATGGTGAGCAGCCGCACCCGGTTCCAGCGGTCCGCCAACCGACCGAGCGGAACGCCGAACAGCGCGTAGAACACTGCGAAGGCCGCGCCTCCCAGAAAACCAAGCTGCCCGTCGGTCAGCGCCAGATCGCGCTTGATGTCGACCGCGAGGATCGAGAGGATCTGCCGGTCGATGAAGTTGAGGATGTAGACCACAACCAGCACCCCCAGCACATACCAGCTGTAGGCCGACGCGGGCGCCTCGCTGCTGCCGGGCGCCGCCGTGGTGTCCTCACTCAAAATCGATCCCCTATCCCGTATATCTGCTCATCGCCGGCCGCGGCCTGTCAGGCGTTATAGCGGGTGCTATCGACAATCCCCGCCTCGGCAAAACCCTTTTTCCGCAAACGGCACGAATCGCACAGCCCGCAGGCGAGCCCCTCGGGTGTGGGGTCGTAGCACGACCAGCTCCACGCCGGATCGAGCCCGAGGCGCGCGCATTCGCGGGCGATGTCGCCCTTGGTCATGTGCTGGAGCGGCGCGTGGATCGTGAAGGGCGCGCCCTCCACCCCTGCCTTGGTGCCGAGCCGCGCGGTCTCCGCGAAGCTGGCGATGAATTCCGGCCGGCAATCGGGATAGCCCGAATAGTCGAGCGCGTTGACCCCGATGAACACGTCGCGCGCGCCCGCCGCCTCGGCGCAGGCGGTGGTGAGCGCGAGAAACACGAGGTTGCGCGCGGGCACATAGGTCACCGGAATATCGTCGCCGACGCCGCCCTTGGGCACATCAATGCTGTCGGTTAGCGCCGAGCCGCCAAAAGCCCGCAGATCAAGTGCGATCGGGGTGTGGCGCGCCAGCCCCAGCTTTTCCGCGATACGCGCGGCCGATTGCAGCTCGAGCTTGTGCCGCTGGCCATAGTCGACGCTCAGCGCATGGACCGCAAAGCCCGCCTCTTGCGCAAGCGCGGCGGTCACCATCGAATCGAGGCCGCCCGAGAGCAGGACCACTGCGAGCGGCTGGGTTTGTGCCGGATCAGTCATGCGCGCGGCCCTATCACGGGCGAGCGCAAAGGCAATGCAGCGCCCTTCAGCACGGGCCGGTGCGACGGCCTTCCGCGGTCATCTGGAAGGGCATGCGCCCCTCGATCCCCTGGCTTTCGAGCTGCACCAGCGCGGGCGTCTCGCGGCGGATGCTGGTGCGGCCATAGCCGTTGCCGGGGCAGGTGTACTGCACCGTCACCCGCGCCGCACCATCCTCGACCACGAACTGACTGCACCCGCTCTCGCGGTGCATCAGCTGGATCAGCTCCGCGCCGGACTTCACGCAGATCTTGCGATCGGGCGCGCCGCCGCGCTGACGGATGGTCCATTCGCCCTTGCTGAGCGTGCCGAGCATCGCGAGCCCGTTGCCCTGCGCCAGCACCGGCACGGCGAGACCCAGCACCGCGCCCGCCGCGATCAACGCTGCGAGCGCGCGGGTGCGAATTGTGCTGTCAGTCCGGTTAGTCATACACCCCCCATGCCAGCTTTGCGCTCCGACGCCTTGCAAGAATTGGACGTGGCCCGCGAATTTGCGCGAAGTTATCGACCAAGCGTCAGATCGCCAGCGCAAACGTCTTGGAACAGAACGCGCAGTCGACCGCGATGATCCCGTCGGGGCCGCGCATCTCTTCCTGCTCGTCCAGCGGGAAGCGGGCGATGATCGTCTCGTAATGCGCAGCCGAGCAGCGGCACCCGCGCGACAAGGCATCGCCCGACTGGACGCGCACTTCGGGCTCCTCGTGGAACAGACGCCATGCGATCCCCTCCAGCGAGAGCGCGGGATCGAGCAGTTCCTCGTGACTGATCGTCCCCGCCAGCACCGCGACATGCTCCCAATCGGGATGGTCGAGCCGCACATGGAGCCGCTCGCGCCCTTCCTCGCCCTCGGGCAGATGCTGCACCAGCAGCCCAGCCGCCATACGCACGCCTGCGCCTACGCGGCTGGCGACGCGGATCAGCGTCGGGATCTGTTCGGACTGGCTGAAATAGCTCTCGCACGCCTCTGCGAGGCTGTCGCCTTCGAGCGGGACGATCCCCTGATAGCGCTGGCGGCCTTCGGTCTCGAAGGTGATCGCAAGATATCCCTCCCCGAACAGCGCGGTGAGGCTCGGGTTTGCGCCCAGCGTCGCGAGCCGCTCGCCGTCAAAATCGGCATAGCCGCGCACCGCGCCGGCGCGATAATCGCACACCAGCAGCTTGACGATCCCACCCTGGGTCTGCGCCTGCAGGGTCATCTGCGCGTTCTCGCCCTTGAGCAGCCCGCCCATCAGCGCGCCGAGCACGAGCGCCTCGCCCAAGAGGTGGGTGATCGGCGCCGGGTAGTCATGCGCCGAGAGCACCTCTTCCAGCACACCCTCCATCCGCACCACACGCCCGCGCGCGTTGCGAGCGGGCAGCGTGAAGCCCATCAGGGTGTCGGAAAAGGTCTCGGGCGAGGTCTCGGCTCGGGCGGTCGCGTCAGTCATGCGCCGCCATATGGGGACGCATGGCCGACTCCGGAAGACCCCGTCAGTTGCCGAGCAGCCCGAAGGCCCACAGCAGCACCGATTTTTGCGCGTGAATGCGGTTTTCGGCCTCGTCGAAGACCACAGAATGCGGGCCTTCGAACACTTCCGCGCTTACTTCCTCGCCCACATGCGCTGGGAGGCAGTGGAGGAAGACGGCATCGGGCTTGGCCTCGGCCATCAGCGCGGCGTTGACCTGATAGGGCGCCATCGCGGCGAGCTTTTCCTCGGCATGGGCCTGCCCCATCGAGATCCAGGTATCGGTGACGATCACGTCCGCCCCGCGCGCAGCGGCCGCGGCGTCCTGCGTCAGCGTGACCGTCGCCCCGCCTGCGCGGGCCAGTTCGACGAAGGCGGGATCGGGTTCATAGCCCGCAGGCACCGCCACGCGGACGTTGAACTTCATCAGCCCCGCCGCCTCGAGGATGGAATGCAGCACATTGTTGCCATCCCCGAACCACGCGACCTCAAGGCCCGGGAGCGCCTTGCCGTGCTCGATCACGGTCAACAGATCCGCGACGATCTGGCAGGGGTGCGACATGTCGGTGAGGCCGTTGATCACCGGCACCGCGCTATGCGCCGCCATTTCCTCGATCTTGGCGTGATCGTCGGTGCGCAGCATGATGCCATCGACCATCCGGCTCAGGACCCGCGCGGTATCGGCGATGGTCTCGCCGCGTCCCAATTGGCTCGAGGCCGAATCGAGCAGCAGCACCGTGCCGCCCAATTGGCGCATCGCGATGTCGAAGCTGACGCGGGTACGGGTCGAGTTCTTCTCGAATACCAGCGCCAGCACGCGCCCGGCGAGCGGCGCGTCGGCATCGGGCGCGCCCTTTGGCAGCCCGGCCCGCGCGGCCTTGCGGTCGATCGCGTCGTTGATCATCGCCGCGATCGCGTCTCCCCCAGCATCGCCGAGGTTGAGGAAGTGGCGGAACGCCCCCCCGGCCCCGCTCATGCCGCTTCCGGCACCTTGTAGCTCGCCGCGCCCGCCGACAGCTTGTCGAAGAACTCGTCGATCTCGGCGTCACCGATCACCAGCGGCGGAATGATGCGGATGGTGTTGTCGCCCGCGGCCACCGTTAGCAGCTGGTGATGATCGCGCAGGTGGACGTAGAACGGGCGGCTCTCCATCTTCATCTTGAGGCCCAGCATCAGGCCCTTGCCGCGCACCAGCTCGAAGAGCTCGGGGTAGTTGCCGATGAACTGTTCGAGCCGCGCGCGCAGCCGCTCGCCCTTCTCGGCGACCTGGCTGAGGAATTCCTCGTTCGCCACAGCTTCCATCACCGCAGTCCCCGCCGCCATGGCGAGCGGGTTGCCGCCATAGGTCGATCCGTGGGTGCCGAAGGTCATCCCGCGCGCGGCCTTCTCCGTGGCGATGCAGGCGCCGAGCGGGAAGCCGCCGCCGATGCCCTTGGCGGTGGCGAGGATGTCGGGCGTGATCCCGTAATGCTCGTACGCATAAAGCTTGCCGGTGCGCGCAACGCCGCACTGCACTTCGTCCAGCACCAGCATCAGATCGAGCTCATCGGCGAGCTTGCGCAGGCCCTGCATGAACTCCATGGAAGCGGGGCGGATGCCGCCCTCGCCCTGGATCGGTTCGACCAGGAAGCCCGCCGTGTTGGGCCCGATCAGCGCCTTGGCCGCCTCCAGATCATCGAACGGCGCATATTTGAACCCGGCGAGCAACGGCGAGAAGCCGTGGTGCATCTTCTCCTGATTCGACGCCGAGATGGTCGCCATCGTCCGCCCATGGAAGGCGTTGTGGAAGGTGATCAGCTCGAACCGCTCCTTGTCCCCCTCATCGCCCGCGTTCTGGTGATAGGCGCGCGCGGTCTTGATCGCGGCCTCGACCGCCTCGGCGCCCGAATTGGTGAAGAACACCGTGTCGCCGAAGGTGGTGTCGACCAGCCATTGGGCCAGCTTCTCGCCTTGCGGGCTGCCGTAGAGGTTCGACACGTGCATCAGCGTCGCCGCCTGCTCCTGGATCGCGCTGATCAGCCCCGCGTGCGAATGGCCGAGCAGGTTCACCGCGATCCCGCTCGCGAAATCGAGGTAGCGGGTGCCGTCCTCGCCGATCAGATGGCAGTGCTCGCCGCGCACCGGCCGGACACCGCAACGCGGGTAGACGGGCATGAGCGGAGTAATCGACATGGGCTTCACATCCTGAATTTGTGGGGGAATGAAACGCAAATGGCGGCCCTGAACCAGAGCCGCCATCCGCTTTACCGTTTAATCTCCCGCTTCCCCTCGGTCAAACCGCGGGAAGCGGATTGCGGCCAGGTCAGCCTTCGATCGGTGCCAGATTGACGGCGGAATACTTTCCGCGTCGATCGACTTCGAGATCGAACTGGAAGCGTTCGCCCTCGTTGATGGCCGACAGGCCCGAGCGTTCCACTGCGCTGATATGGACGAAGGCGTCCGGCTGGCCGTCATC
>JAIYEK010000343.1 GCA_027487015.1 Erythrobacteraceae bacterium
AGGCCAAGCGGCTCGAGCAGGAAAGCCGCGAGGAAAGCGGCAAGCAGAAGGCGCTGCAGCGCGAACTCGAGTGGATCCGCCAGACCCCGGCCGCGCGCCAGACCAAGTCCAAGGCGCGTGTCCGCAAGTTCGAAGAGCTCCAGAACAGCCAGGACAGCCGCATGGTCGGCAAGGCGCAGATCGTCATTCAGGTGCCCGAGCGTCTGGGCGGCAAGGTGATTGAGGCCAAGGGCATTTCTAAGGCTTACGGCGACAAGCTGCTGTTCGAAGACCTCAGCTTCATCCTCCCCCCGGGCGGGATCGTCGGCGTGATCGGCCCCAACGGCGCGGGCAAATCGACCTTGTTCAAGATCCTCACCGGCAAGGAAACGCCTGACAGCGGGACGGTCGAGATCGGCTCGACCGTGCGATTGGGCTTTGTCGACCAGAGCCGCGACCACCTCGACCCCAAGAAGAACGTCTGGGAGGAAATCTCCGACGGGCTCGATTACATGAAGGTCAACGGGCAGGACATGTCGACGCGCGCTTACGTGGGCGCGTTCAACTTCAAGGGCGCGGACCAGCAGAAGAACGTCGGCAAGCTTTCAGGCGGTGAGCGCAACCGCGTTCACATGGCCAAGATGCTGAAAGCCGGCGGCAACGTGCTGCTGCTGGACGAGCCGACCAACGATCTCGACGTCGAGACGCTGGCCGCATTGGAAGACGCGATCGAGAACTTTGCAGGCTGCGCCGTGGTCATCAGCCACGACCGTTTCTTCCTCGACCGCCTCGCGACCCACATCCTCGCCTTCGAAGGCAACAGCCATGTCGAATGGTTCGAAGGCAACTTCGAAGCCTACGAGGAAGACAAGCGTCGCCGGTTGGGCGATGCGGCGGATCGTCCGACGCGGGTGGCCTACAAGAAGCTCACGCGCTGAGGCTCGTCCTCAGCCGAGTTTGACCTTCCCGAGCATCAGTTCCTCGCTGAACATCATCAGATCGAAGGTCGCGTATTTGCGCGCCTCGTTCCTGATGTCGGTGCGCGTCGCGAACTCGCGAAGCTTCTCGCGCTGCATCTGGACCAGGCCATCGGCGTAGCCGTTCTCGGCAGCCGGGTTGTAGAGCACCAGCCCGAACCGGGCCTGCTGCAGCACGCCGCGTAGCGGGTCTGCGGGGTCCATGGCGGCGAGCTTGGCCACGGTCGCCGGGCTCTTGAGCAGCGCCACGCGGTTGCCGGCCATGTTCGGCCTGATCCCGAGTCCATTCAGCATCGGCCCGATCGCGGGATCATCCCACAGGCTCGGCGCGAAGATATACCCGCTCTCGAAATCGAGATCGAGCCCGAGCGCTTGCGAGAGCATCGCGATAGCCTCGTCCGCGCCGTCATGCGCGCCGGACTGCGACGGGCGCGGCTGCGGTGCGAAACGCTGCGGTGCCGGTTGAACCTTCTTGCGACCGAACATGATGACCCCTGTGAAGTGCTGAAATTCGCGCATGGTCATAGGCCCAAACAATGGAGGCACGGTAAACGCGCGCAGGGCCTGCTTGCCCGCAAGTTGCGACTTCAGGGAACTTGCGAATTTCGGATCGCCGGAACAGCCTCTGCTTTACCCCTTCTTAATCAGCCTTACGTCACTCTCCCTAAGGACAGAAAAGGTCGCGAAAAGGGTAACGGGGCGTCATGACGGGAATCGAAGTGCCACTCGAGGTGGCCGCGCTGCTGTGCGCGGGATGTGCTGCGGCAGGGGTCTGGGCCGGTCAGGTCCGCGCGCACCGCCGGCTCGATCCGCGCCGCAGCGCCGCACCCGACCCGCTCGCTGCCCTCAAACAGCCCGAGGTCCTTGCCAAGGCAGTCGACCTTGCCACGCGGCGCAACGCCATGCGCGCCGCTTCGCAGGCGGTGTTGCAGGGACGGATCGACCAGCTCGACCCGCGCTGGAACAGCGACACCCACGCCGAGGTCCGCGAACATGTTGCCGCGGTGATCCGTGCCGGCCTGCGCCGGGGGGACCGCATGGCGCAGGGCGAGGGCAATGCATTCACCATCACCCTCACCGGCGCGGACGAACGGGCCGCGGTGCGCATTGCCGACCGCCTGCGCCGCCGGCTCGCCCAGCTCCGCCTGCCTCAGCTTGGCAGCGCAGCGCCGCTGACCGCAAGCTTCGGGGTTGCCGCCGAACGCTTCGGCGATGGCGACGATGCCATCGCTTCCCGCGCGCGCCGCGCGCTCGAAGCAGCCGTCGCCGCGGGCACCGACCATGTCGTACCGGCCAGCGAGATCGAGGAGATCATGCTCCTGCCCGCCCCGGCGCCCTCGTCCCTGGCAGAACCCGGCACCGCAGCTTCGGCCGCCTCAGCCGCCTGAACCGTGGGGCGCCTCAGGGCGAGACCCAGCGCCCGTCCCAGCGCACGGCGCCGCCCGCTTCCGTGCGCGTGAACTGCGCACGCACATGCCCGGTGTGGGCGAGATAGAGCCAGTCGAGCGCGGTCAGCGTGATCTTCAGCAGCGCGAAGTTTTCCTGCGCGGGGAGGAGCTGCGCCTCATCGGGCTCCACCCCCTCGAACTCCGGCGGCAGGCCCGAAGTGGGCGCGTCGGACCCCGCCCCTGGCCCCTCGCCCAGATAGCAGCGCCGCGCGAATCGGGTGCTGGCGTTCCATGCCGCATCGACCTCGGCACCTGTGCGGACGATCGCGCCCACCCCGCGCGCGCGGATCTGGATCTTGGCGCCCTTGTCGTAGAACAGCACGGCGATACGCGGGTCGGCTTCGACCGCCGTCGCCTTGGGCGCGCGGGTATCGGTGTGGAGCCGCAGCGCCCAGGCAGAGGTATCGAAGGCGCGCAGCACCATCACCCGCGCGTCGACATCGGCGGTGACGATCACCGGGGTGTGCATCGGCGATTTGCGATCGCGGGGCGCGCGAATCAGACGGTCGCGGCAATCAGTGAGGCAGGCATCAAGAGTGTCGAACATGGCGCGAGCGCCTTTGGCCGCGCGCGCGGCCGCGTCAAGCGGCGAGAGAAAATGTTCAGCCACGCCGCATTTTTTCTGAACATCGGCGAACCGGTTCATCGCTGCGACAGTCTGCGGGTTCTATCCGGGTGTCATCTCAACAAGCCTGTGGTGGGCTGGCGATACTGGAGGCCTTACCAATGATGACCTTCCTTGCCCGAAGCGGATCGCTGACCGCACTGGCGGCTGCGCTCGCCCTTACCCTGCCCTCCGCGCCTGCCGCGGCGCAGGATCTCATCCTTGAGCGCGATGTCTCGGGTCCGGCGCAGGTGAGCATCGCACCCCCGCCGCGCGCAGAACGTGCCCCGCGCCCCGAACGGGTGGCGGCGCCGCGGCCCGAGCGCGCCGCACCGCGGCCCGAACGGGTCCAGCCCCAGCCGCGCCCCGAGCGCGCCGCACCGCGCTTTGATCAGGCCCAGTCCCAGCCGCGTCCCGACCGCCCCGCATCGCGCGGCTTCGGCGAAGGGGTGGCTGACCGCGCCCGGGCGGCCCAGCAGCAGGCCCAGCGCCCCGACCGCGCAACCCGCGTCGACCAGCGCTTCGAACAACGTGCGGAACGCGTCGAGCAGCGCGGCGATGCCGAGGCCCGCCGCCTCGAATGGCGCGGCCGTGATCAGGCCGCCCAGCGGGTTGATCGCCGCACCGACGCCCGTGCCGACCGCATCGAGGATCGCGGCGAGGCCCGCGCCGACCGTGTCGACGGGCGGGGCGGCGCCTGGCAGGGCGGCCCGCGTGGTGGCGGCCAGAGTGACGGCCGCGTCGGCGACATCCGCGCCCGCGGCGGCCGCGACGGCCGGGGTGCCGGCGGGTTCGAAGGCCAGGTCGGCGATATCGCCCGCGACGCCCGCCGTGCCGACCAGCGCGGTGACTGGCGCCGCGACGACGACCGGCGCGGCGAATGGCGCGGCGACCGTGACCGGCGCGACGGCTGGCGGGGCGACCGCCGGAGCTGGCGTCAGGACGACTGGCGCTGGGGCTGGAACGGCCGTCCGGGCTGGGACAACCGCGATTTCCGTCGCTGGGACAACCGCTGGCGCGACAACCGCCGCTACGATTGGTCCGATTTCCGCCGTGGCAACCGCTTCGCGTTCCGCCCCGGCCCCTATTTCGCGCCGTTCCGCAGCCACCGCTACAGCCGGGTGAACATTGGCTTCTATCTCGACAGCCTGTTCTTCCAGCCGCGCTTCTTCATCAGCGATCCGTGGGCCTATCGCCTCCCGCCGGTCTACGGACCTTACCAGTGGGTGCGGTATTATGACGATGTCGTGCTCGTCGATATCTACACCGGCGAGGTCGTAGACGTGATCCACGACTTCTTCTGGTAGGTCTTCGCCAGATAGGGACAGCCCCGCCGGAGCGATCCGGCGGGGCTTTCTCGTAACGGGCTCAGCTGCGCGCGGTGCCGAAAGGCAGCATCCGGTAAAGCGTCCCGTCCTTGTCGATGAAGGTGTGCTTGAGCGCGGCGAGCGCATGGAGCGCCGCCAGCACCAAGAGCGCGATGCCCGAGGCGCCGTGGAGCTCGAAGATGGTCTCGCCAAGGGCCGGGTTCTTCGGCACCGGCAGCGCCGGGACCTGGAACATCCCCCAGATGCTGATCGGCTCGCCGAAACTCGACAGCGCGATCCACCCGGCGACCGGCATGACCAGCAGCAGCGCATAGAAGGACAGGTGGACGATCCGCGCGAAGGTCCGCTCCCACTTGGCCTGGCTGGCGACGGGCGGCGGCGGCGGGCTCACCTGGCGCCACACCAGCCGCAGCGCGACCACAATGAAGATCACCACGCCCAGCGCAAAGTGGTTGGCCATGATCTGACCCGACGCCGCCTTGTCGGGCGCGCCCTCGGCGGCGACAGCGACCTGCCACTGCACGATCACCAGCACCGCGATCAGCCAGTGCAGCAGCATGGCGAGGCCCGAATATTTCGTCTTGGCGTTGAGGCTCATTGTGGATCCCTCCGATATTCCCCTGTTGCGGCGCAGCCTAACAGGGTGGGGCAGGGCCGCAAGGCGCATGCGGCTTGCACCGACGCGCGCCATTGCTAGGTTCGCGCGGCAATGCCAGCACCCACAATCACCGCTCCGGACCAGAACGCGCTCGCCCGGCTGGGCACGGCGGTCCGCCGGCGGCTGGCGGGCATGCCCGGGATCTACCGCGTGCCCGACGCGCGGATCGAGCTCTATGCCATCGGCGGGTTCCTGTCGGAGGCGGAATGCGCCAAGCTTTGCAGCATGATCGACGCGGTCGCCAAACCCTCGGCGCTCCACGAGCTCGACTATGCGAGCGGCTTTCGCACCTCCTTCTCGAGCGATCTCGACCCGCATGATGCCTTCGTTGCGAGCATTTCGGCGCGGATCGATGCGGTGCTGGGCGTGCCCAAGAGCTTCGGCGAGCCGGTGCAGGGGCAGCGCTACCTGCCGGGCCAAGAGTTCAAGCCGCACAATGACTGGTTCTACACCTCGGAGGGCTACTGGGAGCAGGAGCAGAAGCGCGGCGGGCAGCGTAGCTGGACGACGATGGCCTACCTCAATCCGGTCGAGGCGGGCGGGGCGACCGTCTTCACCCTGCTCGGGATCAATATTGCCCCTACCCCCGGCGTGCTCTTGCTGTGGAACAACGCCCTGCCCGACGGCCGTCCCAACGAGGCGACGCTCCATGCCGGGGCGCCCGTGGAGGCGGGGTCGAAGTACATTATCACCAAGTGGTACCGCACAAGAAGGTGGAGATGAGGCGGCAACGACTTAGCGACGACATGGCGACGAGGCGCCCATGAAAGCGCGCTGAGCGGCGGCTAGGCGCCCTCACCCGATTTGGCCTCCTTGCGCATGGTCGCCCGCACATCTTCGGCCAGCGCCTCAAGGCGGCGCGAGAGGCGCAGGATCTCGAGCTGGGTGCGCAAGTTCACCTCGTAATCGTGGCGCGCGGTGATGCGGTCCTTCATCGCCTGCCGGTTCTGGCTCATCAGGATCACCGGGGCCTGCACCGCCGCCAGCATCGACAGCATCAGATTGAGGAAGATGAAGGGATAGGCGTCGAAGGGCTTGAACCCGAACGCCTGCATGATCCCGCTGTTGAGCGCCGCCCACACCACCAGCACTACGCCGAAGGCGATGATGAAGCCCCAGCTTCCCCCCACCGCCGCGACCCGGTCGGCGAGCTTGTCGCCCCAGGTGGCGTGGGCCTGCGCCAGCTCGTCCGCATCGCGCCCGGTGAAGCTGCCCGCCGCGACGTGCTTCAAGACCCGCTGCTCGTCCGCCTCCAGATCGTCGTAATCGCGGCCGAGAAGGTCGCGGGCGAGCTTGTGGGGGTCGGCGTCGCGGTGGGTCATGCCCCGCAGTTACGCCTTTGCCAACGCCTCGGCAATCAGCACGCGGGTGGGCGCAATGCCGTAGAGCGCGATGAAGCTGCCCATGCGCGGGCCCTGTTCGGAGCCGAGTAGCGTTTCGTAGAGCGCCTTGAACCAGTCCCGCAGGCTTTCGAACCCGAATTCCTCGACCTTGCCGATCTCGTAGACGATGGTCTGGAGGTCCTCGGCACTGGTCGCGGGGTCGGCCGCTTCGAGCGCCGCATCCAAGGCCTTCAGCGCCGCAACCTCGCCGCCAGCAGGCGCGCGCTTCTCCAGCGTCGGGGCGACGAAATCGCGGTTATAGGCGATCGCGCGTTCCACCAGCGCATCGAGCGCGGGGTGCGCCTCGGGGGTCGCGTCCGCGACATAATTGCCGAGGTAGGACCACACCGCCTCACGCGTCGCGCCCGCGCCCAGCACGCCGACGAGGTTCAAGAGTAGGCTAAAAGGCACCGGCAGCGTATCGCCCTGCCCCGGCGCGTCGGCACCCTCATGGCGCTCGTTCGCGCGCAGCAGGTGCCACACCGGATTGCCGAGCCGCTTGTCCGCATCCTGCGACGGGATGGCGGCGCGGAACTGCCAGTAGTCGTCGACCGCCTTGGGGATCACGCCCGCGTGCAATTGCTTGGCGCTCTTGGGATTGGCGAAGATGTAGAAACCAAGGCTCTCGGGGCTGCCATATTGCAGCCATTCCTCGATCGACAGACCATTGCCCTTGGACTTAGAAATCTTCTCGCCTTTGGCATCCAGAAACAGCTCGTAGATCAGGCCTTCGGGCTTCTGTCCGCCGAGCACCCGGGCAATCTTGCCCGACTGGATGCCGGAATCGGTCAAGTCCTTGCCGTACATCTCGTAATCGACGCCGAGCCCCACCCAGCGCATCGCCCAGTCGACCTTCCACTGGCACTTGGCCATGCCGCCGAGCGCCGATTGCTCGACGACCGCGCCGTCCTCGTCGGTGAAGCGGATGATCCCGGCCGCGGCATCGACCACCTTGATCGGCACCTGCAACACAGCGCCGGTGGTCGGGCTGATCGGCATGATGGGCGAATAGGTCTTGCGCCGTTCCTCGCCCAGCGTCGGCAGCATGATGTCGAGGATCGCCTGGAAGTTGGCGAGGACGCCCTTCAGCGCCTCGTCGAACTTGCCGCCGTTGTAGCAATCGGACGAGCTGACGAATTCATACTCGAAACCGAAGCGGTCGAGAAAATCACGCAGCATTGCGTTGTTGTGCGCAGCGAAGCTCTCGAACTTCTCGAACGGGTCAGGGATGCGCGACAGCGGCTTGCCGAGGTTGGCATCGAGCAGCGCCTTGTTGGGCACATTGTCGGGCACCTTGCGCAAGCCATCCATGTCGTCGCTGAACGCCACCAGCCGGGTCGGCTGACCGGTCAGCGTCTCATAGGCGCGGCGCACCAGCGTGGTGCGCAGCACTTCCTGAAACGTGCCGATATGCGGCAGGCCCGAGGGGCCGTAGCCGGTCTCGAACAGCACGCCGCCGGGCTTACCTTGCGGCAGCCGCTTGGCGAGGCGCTGCGCCTCCTGAAACGGCCAGGCCTTGGAGGTTTGTGCGGCGGCGATAAGAGCGTCGTTCGAGATCGTCATAACGGGGCGGCTATTAGGGATGGCGGACAGGCTTGCAAGCGTGCGTTTACTTCCGCGGCGCCCTCGCCCATCGTGACGGGCGTGACTCCCCCGGCCACCCTCCCCGACCCTCTGGCTCTCCCCGCGCTCCACGCCAGCCACGGCGGCCACTGGCTGCGTGCGGCTGGCGGGGCGACCGAGGCCGTGTCCAAGGGCGATGCGATCATGGCCGCCGCCGATACCCCGGTCCTGGTGCTCAACGCCCCGCTGGTGGCGAGCCGGCTGGGCTATCCCGACCTCTCGGGGCTCGATCTGCTCGAGGCTTTTGCCTTCATCCACCCCGCGCGCTTCTGCGTGCCGACCCCGCGCGGCCTCGCCGAGGCGCTGGGGCTGCCGGTGCCCGAGAACGATGCGGCGGTGCCCGAGCTGCTCCAGCGAGCGGGCGGCGCTTTGATCGCGGCGTGCCAAGACCCCGAATGGTTCGAGCGCGAGGGCGCGTGGAGCGCGGTGCAATCGCTGGAGCGCCTGCGCTGGCCGTGGGCGCAGGTGCTGCGACCGCACATCGCCAAGCCCGAACGCGCCGAACGCTGGCTCTTCGCCAAGCTCCCCGAATGGGAGGAGACCGGCGAGCGCCCTGCCCCGCGTCAGGTGGAACTCTCCGCCGAAGCGGTCCAGCAGCAGCTTGCTAGGCTCACCGGAGAGGGCGCAGAACAACGCGAGGGCCAGCGCGCCTATGCGCAGGACGTGTCGCGCATCTTCGCCCCGCGCTCCGCCCCCGGCCGCCCGCATCTGGCGCTGGCGCAGGCGGGGACGGGGATCGGCAAGACTTTGGGCTATCTCGCGCCCGCTTCGGTCTGGTCAGGGCTGAGCGGCGGGACAGTGTGGGTCTCGACCTTCACCAAGAACCTGCAACGCCAACTGCGCTCCGAGAGCCGCCGCGCGTGGCCGGTGAAGCGCGCCGACGGCACCCCGCCGGTGGTGGTGCGCAAGGGCCGCGAGAATTACCTCTGCCTCCTCAATCTGGAGGATGCGCTGCAAGGCGGCTTTGCGGGGCGGCCTGCGATCCTTGCGCAGCTGGTGGCGCGCTGGGGGGCCTATACCCGCGACGGCGACATGGTGGGCGGCGATCTGCCGGGGTGGCTCGGGACATTGTTCCGCAAGCGCGGGATTGCCGCGCTCACCGACCAGCGCGGCGAATGCATCTATGCCGGGTGCCCGCACTACCGGAAGTGCTTCATCGAACGCGCCGCGCGGGATAGCGCGCAGGCCGATCTGGTGATCGCCAACCACGCGCTGGTGATGGTCAACGCGGCGCGCGCGCGCGATCCGAACCAGCGCCCGACGCGGCTGATCTTCGACGAAGGCCACCACGTCTTCGACGCTGCGGATTCGACCTTTGCCGCCACGTTGTCGGGGCAAGAAACCATCGAACTGCGCCGCTGGATCATGGGCCCCGAACGCGAAGCGCGCGGGCGGCGGCGCGGCCTCTCGGCGCGGCTCGCCGATATCGCCAGCTATGACGATGCGGGGGCCGAGGCCATCACCGCCGCGTGCAAGGCGGGGCAGCTGCTCCCCTCCGACGGCTGGCTCCAGCGCCTCGCCGAGAACTCGCCCTTCGGACCGCTCGAGGCCCTCCTCGCCGCGGTGCGCACCGCGACCTATGCCCGCGACGAAAGCGGTGGGATCGACGCGGGCTACGGGATCGAGACCGAGGCGGCGGGGCTACCGGGCGAGGTGATCGAAGCGGCGGGTGCGGCCAGCGAGGCCCTCGCCAGCATCCGCGTGCCGCTGATCCGGCTCGGCGGGCGACTGGAGGCGATCCTCGCCGAACCGCCCGACTGGCTCGACGCGCAGGGCCGCGCGCGGATCGAGGGCGCGCGGTTCGCGCTCGCATGGCGCATCGACCTTCTGGCGGCGTGGGAAGCGCTGCTCGACCGGCTGGGCGGCCCGGCCGACCCCGAATTCGTCGACTGGCTCGCGGTCGACCGTTCCGATGCGCGCGAGTTCGACGTGGCGATCCACCGCCGCTGGCTCGACCCGATGAAGCCCTTCGCCCGCGTGGTGCTGGAGCCAGCGCATGGCGTCCTGCTCACGAGCGCCACCCTCACCGACCGCACCACCGATGCCGATGCGCCTGACGAGAAATGGGCCTCCGCGATCCAGCGATCGGGCGGGGCGCATGTCGAGGTCGCGCCGTTGCTGTCCGCCGCCGAAAGCCCCTTCGATTACGCGAGCCGCGCCGAAGTTCTGATCGTGACCGACATCGCCAAGGGCGATCTGCCCGCGCTCGCCGGGGCCTATGCGCGGATCATCGAGGCGAGCGGCGGCGGCGTGCTCGGCCTGTTCACCGCGATCCGCCGCCTGCGCGCCGTCCACGGCCGCATCGCCGACCGCCTCGCGCGCGGCGGCCTTCCCGTCTATGCCCAGCATGTCGACCCGATCGACACCGGCACCCTGGTCGACATTTTCCGCGACGATCCGCGTGCCAGCCTGCTGGGGACCGACGCCCTGAGAGATGGCGTGGATGTGCCCGGCCACTCCCTTAGATGCGTGGTGATGGAGCAGGTCCCCTGGCCCCGCCCCGACATCCTCCACAAGGCGCGGCGGCTCGCGGGCGGAGGCTCTGCCTATGACGACCGCATCATCCGCGCGCGGCTCGCACAGGCCTTCGGACGGCTGATCCGTTCGAAGGACGATGCGGGCCATTTCATCGTCCTCTCCCCCGCCTTCCCCTCGCGATTGCTCTCGGCTTTTCCCAAAGGCACGCCTGTGCTGCGCGTGACGCTCGATGAGGCTTTACAACGCGTGCGCTCTGGTGTTCTGGGCAAGGGCGTATCGGAACTTGGCGAGCACGCGGGAGGAGCCTTGCAGCCATGAAGATTCTGGGCCTCCTGCGCCATGCCAAGTCCGACTGGGACGACACCAACCAGCGCGATTTCGACCGCGGGCTGAACACGCGGGGGCGCAAGGGTGCCACGCTGATCGGCAAGCATATCCGCGACCACGGGGTGAAGTGGGATCGGCTGATCGCCAGCCCTGCCGTGCGGGTGAAGCTGACGCTGGAAGGCGCGCTGCCAGAGGTGCCGGTGATCTGGGACCAGCGGCTCTACCTCGCCAGCTTCGACACCATCGTCGAGACGATCGAGGCGCACGCGGGCACGGGTGACGAGGAGGCGAAGACGATCCTGATCTCCGGCCACAATCCGGGCCTTCAGGACGTGCTGCTGGAGCTGGTCGCTCCGGGCAAGGAGAACGCGCTCTTCAAGGAGGCGGTCGTCAAATTCCCGACCGCCGCCTACGCCGTGCTCGAATGCGATATCGCGCATTGGAGCGAGCTGAAGCGCTACTGCGCGGAGCTGGTGCATTTCGCGCGGCCACGTGATCTTGATCCGGAGCTGGGGCCGGAGAGTTAGGCGAACGGGGAGGATTAGCCCCTCCCCGCTCCCATCAATTCACCGCCACCACATTATCGTCCGAATCCCTGTCGATGTAGAAGTTGTAGGGATCGACCCCGGCGAAAGCGGGCTTCTTGGCGGTTACCACTTCGACCACCTGGCTCCCGCCGCGCACGGGCATGCGGCTCATCGACAGCACCGCCATTTTGTCGAAGGCACCCGTGCCCGGCCGCTCGGTGAAGGCGCCGACTTCGATGCTTTCGGCGAGCTTGGCGGGGGTTTCCACGCCCTTGCCATCGGCGGTGAACTTGCCCGCTTCGATGGTGATGCGGGTCACCCACTTGCCGTCGGCGCGCTTGGTGCTGGTCGCGGTCTTCGCCTTCAGATCGTAGATCGTGATCGTTTCGAACAGGTCGGTGATCAGCGCCTGATCCTCGGGGGTCTTGGCCTCCTTGCGCAGCTCGGCGATCAGATCGAGGCTGCGCGGATAGGGCGCGCCCTTGAAGCGGTACTTCGCCACGAGGCGCGACAGCGCGCGGTTGACCGCATCCTCGCCCAGCCGGTGCTGGAGGAGATACATCACGAGGCTGCCCTTGCGGTAGTGGATGTGCTGCTGGTTCTCGACCCGGATCAGCGGCTGTTCGGGCAGCGGATCGCCCTTGCGGCCCGCAAGGTAACGGTCGAGCTCGAACTTGAGGAAGCGGCGAATCTTGTCCTCGCCATAGAGCTCCTTCATCACCATCAGCGCCGAATACTGCGCCAGCGTTTCCGACAGGAGCGTCTGCCCCTGCAGGTCCGCGCCGACGATCTGGTGCGCCCAGTACTGGTGCCCCAGCTCATGCGCGGTAACGTAGGAGACGTAGTCGATCGTCTCGGGATCGCGCACGTCGGCGGCAAAGCCGATGCTTTCGGAATAGGGCATGGTGCCCGCGAAAGCCTGCGCGAAGCTCTGGTAGCCCGGGAACTCGATGATCCGCGCATAACCGAACTGGTAGGGCCCGAAATTGCGTTGGTAGTAGCCGAGTGCGGTCTTCAGCGCCTTCTGCATCGCGGGCACGTTCCAGTCGTGCTTGGGATCGTAATAGACGCTGAGGCGCACCGGCCCCGCCATCTCCTCGACCACGGCATAGCGCGCAGATTGCACCGAGAAGAAGTTGAGGATCGGCGCAGGCGACTGGAACACCGCGATGCGGCGGCCATCCTTGACCACGTCCGAAATCTTGTTGCCCGGCGCAATCGGGGTCTGATCGGCGGCGGTCGAGATGGTGATCTTCGAATTGACCCAGTCGGCGCCGATGTAATTGCGCACCTGCGCCGAGGTGTCCTCGAGCTTGGCCATGCGCTGCTCAGCCGGCAGCCCCTGACGGCGGCGCGCGGTGCGGTCCTGCAACACCCCGTTGCGGTCCATCCCGACGATCGGCGCGAAGGCGAAGTTGCTCACGAAGGTACCGTTGTCGACGATGTCGGTCGCCGCGCCGCTATTGGCAAAGCCGCGCCGCCAGATGTCGCTCGTGAAATCGAGCCGCGTGGTGGCCCCGGGCGCGAGCGGCGTGGCGAAGCGGTAGATGCGGTAGAAATGCCGCTCGTCGAAGCTTGCAAGCTTGGCCCCGGCGATGTCGAGGCGGGTGAACTTCGTCCCATCGTCCCCTTGGCGGATGTGCAGCTCGGTGATCGGCACCCCGCTGTCGTTGCGCAGGTCGTAGTGGCCGGTCACCTTCAATCGCTTGGCGGCCGGATCGATGTCGATGGCGAATTCGACATCGGTCACCACAGGGCGCGGCAGGCTCGCATATTTGAGATATTTGCGCTCGAATTCGGCGAGCCGGGCTTCGGCTTCGTCCGAGGTTTCGAAGCGGTTCAGCTCCTTGATGTTGTGGTTGATGACGAGCCCCGAGCCGACCATCCCGGCAACCGCCGCGAGCGCGATCCCGCCCGAGGCGAGCGTGGCGCGCTTGGCCACGCCCTTGAGGCGCGGGACCACCGCAACCACCGTGCCGCGCGGCCAGGCCCAGTGGGCGAAAACCAGGAGCACCACCCCGAAGCAAGCCCAGTAGAACCGCGCGATCGCCGCGCCGACCCAGAAGCCGCCAGCGCCGTTCATGTCGGAGAGCGGCTCGGACGGGGTGCCGGAGTAGGAGTAGAGGATGTTGGTGTAGCCAAGGTTCGACATGAAGATCCGCAGCACGAACCACACGAGGAACAGGCCCCAGCCGACGTATTTGTTGGGGCTCAGCACTTGGAAGAACACCGCGAGGATCGCGACCATCAACAGGTCGATGCTCTGCGGGATGACATAGGCGCTGAGGTAGAGGCCGACGTCGACGCTGCCGGTCCCCTTGGCGAGCTGGTAGAGCACGCCGGTCAGCATCCCCGCCAGCGACATGGCAAGCAGGATGGTGAAGATCGCGAGGATCTTGGGCACGAACATCGCCCAGGCGGGGACGGGGGTGGCGTCGATGATCTCGCCGATCTTCACGTCACGCTCGCGCCACACCAGCTCGCCGCCGTAGAACACCGCGATGATGATGCTGAACAGCGTCATGCTGCCGACCACCGTGCCGATGATCGTGGCGGTGAGCGGGTAGGAGGGCGTGCCGTAGAGGCTCTCGGAGAAAGCGAGGTTGACCAGCACAAAGCCGATCGCAAGCGGCAGCAGCACGAGGAAACCGGGGCTCCGCGTCACCATCCGCACTTCAGCCTTGAGCCGCACCCAGAAGGTGGCGAAGGCATGGCCGGTGCCGAAGGAGCGAGCGGCCGCCAGCGGATTACGGGGCTCAGGAACAGGGTCCTGACCGGGGATCGCAGCAGGCTTGATCGAGGGTGCTCGCAGGCCTGCCGGTGCAGCGTCGAAGTTTGCCGCCTGCTTGGCCATCTGGCGCTGCCGCCAGCGCGAGGGCGCGCGCTCGGTCATGCTGAAGCGCAGCCATGCCACGAACAGGAACAGCGCCGACAGCACCAGCACGAAGATGCGGTTGAACAGCAGGTTCCCCTCGAGCGGGATCGCCTTGGTGTTCATGTCGGTCGCGGTCCAATAGCGCGACACCTCGGAAATCGCGCCCGTGCCGAGCGGCTCGAAGCGCGCGACCGGGTCCTGCCAGCTCGGATCATTGCCGAGCAGCAGCGGCACGGTGAGATAGCCCATCACCAGCACGACGACGCCGATATAGCTCGCCAGCATCGAGCGGGTGAAGGTCGCCAGCGTGAACAGCAGCGCGGAGGACAGGATGAGGTTGGGCACCGCCACGACGAGGAAGGGCCAAGCATAGGTCCCAAAGGTGTTGGGGCCGACCGTCTCGGGATCGACCCACGGCATCGCTGCGCCCAGCGCAATCCCGGCCGGGACCGCGATATAGCCGAGGATCGCGATCGCCAGCCCGCCGAGGAAGCGCCCGCCGAGGAAGCTGGTGCGTCCCACCGGGGTGGCGCGGATCATCGGGCCGAAGCCAGTCACATCGTCGCGCACCACGGCGTTCGCGACAAAGGCGGTGATGACGAAGAGGTAGAAGGTCGCGAAAACAGCGGTCGCGAGGGTCACCGTGAAGGGCGAATTCTCGTTGACGACGCCGGGCGAGCCGAAGCTCACATTGTCGCTGGCGGAAAGGCCGAAGCCCAGGAGGAAGAAGATCGCGACCGATACCCAGAACACCGGATTGCGGAGCTGGTAGCGGATCTCGAACGCGGCGAGGCGTGCGGTGAGCATTGGTCCGGCCCTCCCTTACGCGGCTTGCGCGGCGGGCGTGCGGCGGGTTTCGGCCAGGGTCGCGAAGTAAACGTCCTCCAGCCCTCCGCTGACCGGCTCGAAGCCTTCAGGCTGCGTCTCGGAGAGCACGTGGACCACGATGTCGCCGGCAAAGAAGCGGTGCGAGATAACCTCGTATTCGTCCTGCATCTCGCCAAGCTGGGTGTGCGGCACGGTCTTCTGCCAGACGCGGCCCTTGGTGGACGCGATCAGATCATGCGGCGCGCCTTCCAGCCGCAGCTTGCCGCCCGCCAGCACCGCCATGCGCGGGCACAGGTCGGCGACGTCGTCGACGATGTGGGTGGAGAGGATCACCACCACATTCTCGCCGATCCCGGCCAGCAGGTTGAGGAAGCGGTTGCGCTCTTCGGGATCGAGACCGGCGGTAGGCTCGTCGACGATGATGAGTTCAGGCTGGCCGATCAGCGCTTGGGCGATGCCGAAGCGCTGGCGCATCCCGCCCGAAAAGCCCGCGATCGCCTTCCCGCGCACGTTCCACAGGTTGGTCTGGTTGAGCAGGTGCTCGACCATCGCCTTGCGCTCGCCCGCATTGCTCACGCCCTTGAGCACCGCCATGTGATCGAGCATCGCCGCGGCCGAAATGCGCGGGTAGACGCCGAAATCCTGCGGCAGGTAGCCGAGCGTGCGGCGCAGGCGATCAGGCTCGGCCAGCACGTCGATATCGCCGAAGCGGATCGTCCCTTGGGTCGGCGCCTGCAGCGTCGCGATGGTGCGCATCAGGGTGGACTTGCCCGCGCCGTTGGGGCCGAGCAGCCCGAACATCCCCTTGGGGATCGACAGCGTCACATCGTCGAGCGCCTTGGTGCCATTGGGATAGGTATGGCTGACGCCGCTGAGTTCGAGCATTTTGGCAGACCCCTGTTGTTCAATCCTTTGCACTCTAGCCGAGGCTGCCCAGCGATAAAGCCGCGTTGGTGGGAGGACGCATGCAATTGATCGAGGGTATTGCCGTTCGTCGATGCTGGTAAACGGTTTGGCGCATGGCCGCGGCGCTGGCAAGCGGTTCAGCCGAGCAGCTTGCGCGGACCCGGCCCCTCCTTGCTGAGCCGGTCCTCGGGGTTCCAGATCGCGCAATGCTCGAGGCTGAGGCAGCCGCAGCCGATGCACCCGTCGAGCCGGTCACGGGTGCGGGTGAGCTCGGCGATCCGCGCGTCGAGCGTCGCCCGGATCGCGCTGCTGATCGCCTCCCAGTCGCGCGCGGTGGGCGTGCGCCCCTGGGGCAGCCGCGCGAGTTCGGCCTCGATCTCGGCAAGGCTGAGGCCAAGGCGCTGGGCGATAAGGATGAAGGAGAGGCGCCGGATGTCCGAGCGCAGGAAGCGCCGCTGGTTGCCGCCCGAGCGCACCGGCTCGATCAGGCCCTTGTTCTCGTAAAAGCGGATCGCCGAAACGCTGAGGCCGGTGCGACGCGCGATCTCGCCGATGGGGACGAGGTCGGTGGGCTTGAGGCGGCGGACTTGGGGGGCGGTCATGCGGGGGTCTCGCGAATTAAGCTTGACCTCAAGTTAGGTTGAGATTGCACGATGGGCAAGTTCATTGATTCGCGCCCCTGCGAGGAAGTGTTTCATCAACTTGCGAAAGGACCCCTGCTCATGCCCCAAGGCCGCCTCGAACACGTCAACATCACCGTCAGCGACATCGAAAGGAGCGCCGCCTTGCTGGAGCAGCTGTGCGGCTGGCGGGTGCGCTGGCGCGGCCCCTCGCAGCTCGGCGGAGAGACGATCCACGTCGGCGATGATGCCGATTACATCGCGGTCTACACCAAGGGCGCCCCACTCGCCGGGCGCCATGCCAAGGGGCTGCCGCTCAACCATGTCGGCCTGGTGGTCGATGATCTTGATGCCGCTGAAGCGGTGGTGATCGCGGCGGGGCTCGAACCCTTCAACCACGCCGATTACGAACCCGGACGTCGGTTCTACTTTTTCGACTGGGACGGGATCGAGTTTGAGATGGTGAGCTACACTTAGAACAGCCCAGGCTGGGCGGGCGGCGGCGCGGGAGCGGCGCTCCTCGCCCAAGGGTCGGCGGTGCGCGTGATCGCGAGCGGCCCCGCCCACCCCCGGCACAAGCCGAGCGCCTCCTCCGGCGAGCCGCCCAGCCAGCGCGCGTGATCGGCGGGGGCGAGCAGCACCGGCATGCGTTCATGCACGCTCGCCGCCTCGGTGCCTTCGCTGTCGGTCATCACCATGGAGTAGCACTCGCCCCACTCGTCGGAAGGGCGCCACACGCCCGCCACCGCGAACAACGCAGTGTCCGGCAGCGACAACCACGTGCGCGTCATCCGCCCCTTCGGCCCCTCGGCCTCGCCCCACGCCTCGAGCGGGATCAGACAGCGGCGGCTCTCAAAGGCATGGCGCCAGAAGCCGGTCCCCAGCTTGTCGGTGCGGGCATTGTTGACTGGCTTGGGCTTCAAAGGCTGGCCCTTGGCGCCCTTGAGCACAAGCGGAAAGCCCCAGGTCATGGCGCGCACCGCACGCTCGGCGACCACCAAACCGGTGTAGCCCGGATAGACCTCGGCCGCGAAGTTCGCGCCCCCTGCCCCCTCCACCGCCCCGAACCACGCCGCGACCTCGCTGGCGTTTTTCGTCATGCGGTAGAGGTTGCACATCAGGCGTTCCCCACCACGAAACACGCCGCCGCCATCAGCGCACCGGCCCAGCGGTTGGAGCGGAAGCGGGCGAGCGGGTTCATCGGATCATCGGCGTCGAGGGTCGCCACCTGCCACGCCAGATGCCCTGCCACCGGCAGCAACGCGAGGCAGGCGAGCGGATCGGCGCGGTAGAGCCAGAAGGCCAGCGCCCACAGTCCGGTCGCGGCGGCATAAAAGCCCGCGATCCCCGCCTTGACCCGCGCCCCCATCGCCAGCGCCGAGGACCGGATGCCGACCATCGCATCATCCTCGCGGTCCTGCAGCGCATAGATCGTGTCGTAGCCGATCACCCAGGCAATGCACCCGGCATAGAGCGCCGCGAGCGCGTCCCAATTGTCCCACCGGAGCTCGGTCCAGCCGACCAGCAGCCCCCAGTTGAACACCATCCCCAGCCACGCCTGCGGCCACCAGGTGATGCGCTTCATGAAGGGATAGGCCGCGACCAGCGCAAGGCTCCCGAGCGCCACCAACTGCGCCTGCCAGCGCAGTTGCAGCAGCACCACGAGGCCCACGAGGCACAGCGCCAGCAACCAGCCCCATGCGACCTTCTTCGACACCCGGCCGCTCGCCACGGGGCGCAGCGCGGTGCGGGCGACCTTGGCGTCGAGATCGGCGTCGACGATGTCGTTGTAAACACACCCCGCCCCGCGCATCGCGATGCTCCCGAACAGGAGCCAGCCGAGCAGGGCAAGCTGCCACCCCGCTCCCGCCAGCCACACGCCGAACACGCAGGGCCAGAACAACAGCCACCACCCGATCGGCCGGTCGAACCGCGCGAGCATGGCGAGATCGCGCGGAAGCTGCGGCAGGCGCGCGACGAGGCCCCCAGAGATACTGGCGTGCTCGCTATCGGGGACGACCTGCTCGTTCACGCCCGCGCCTCCGCACGCGCCGCGCGCCAGCCGAGGATCGCCAGCACCAGCATGGTGACGTTCCCCGCAAGGTCGAGCATCCCGATGCTGGTCAGCACCGGCACCTCGTAATGGAACCAGTAATTGAAGCCGAAGAACGGCAGCAGCAGCACGGCGAAGACGGCAAAGCTGCGCGCGCTCCAGCTTGTGACCAGCGCCATCAGCCCGAACAGAACCGCCTGCGATCCGAAGCAGGCGATGGTGAAGCGGTTGATGAAGCTGGTGTCGCGGTAGGGCTCGGTGAAGGCCAGCTCGATCACGCTGGCGGGCGCAAAAAGGCACCATCCGCCGAGGATCAGAAACACGGCGGCGATCAGGAATTGTGCGGTGCGCGCGGACATGACTTGCTCCCTAGCGGCCCGCGCGCCTAGTGCAAAGCCATGCCCGCAACCCCCGCCTGGCCCCCGAAAAGCGCCCCGCGCCTGTTCGTCACCGACACACTTGCGGCAGGGGCAAGCGTGCGGATCGAGGGCAATGCGGCGCATTACCTCGCCCGCGTGATGCGCGCCGTGCCCGGAGACGTCGTGATCCTGTGCGACGA
The DNA here is from genome assembly GCA_027487015.1 of Erythrobacteraceae bacterium. Classification (GTDB taxonomy): domain Bacteria; phylum Pseudomonadota; class Alphaproteobacteria; order Sphingomonadales; family Sphingomonadaceae; genus Erythrobacter. The sequence continues at coordinate 19,173 of JAIYEK010000343.1, forward strand.
TGTGACCGGCGAATGGGCCGCCCGCGTGCTCGATGCGGGCAAGCGCGATGTGGTGCTGGAGGTGGCCGAAATGCTCCGCCCGCGCGAGGCCGTGCCCGATCTGTGGCTGTGCCCTGCCCTCCTCAAGAAGGATCGCTTCGACCTGATCCTAGAGAAGGCCACCGAACTGGGTGCCGCACGCATCCAGCCGCTCGTCACCCGCCGCTGCGTGGCCGACAAGCTCAACTTGGAGCGCGCCCGCGCGATCACCACCGAGGCCGCCGAACAATGCGCCCGCACCGCGCTGCCGCAGCTGGCCGAGCCGGTGAAGCTCGATGCGCTGCTGGCCGCTTGGCCCGAAACCCGCGCGCTGTTCTTCGCCGATGAGAACGGCGGCGAACCCGCCCGCGCCGCCTTCGCTCAGCACCAAGGCCCCGCCGCAATTCTCACCGGCCCCGAGGGCGGCTTCGACGATGCCGAGCGCGCCGCGATCCGCGCCCTCCCCCAAGCCCGCCCCATCACCCTCGGCCCGCGTATCCTGAGGGGCGAGACCGCCGCCATCGCTGCGCTCAGCGTGTGGATGGCAGCCGCCGGGGACTGGTAGCCCGCCCTCGTCACGAAGCCGCAAGACACTTCGCCTTGGCCCGCCCAAACGCGAATTTGCCTTCCCACCGTCAAACCCGTTTTCTAAAGCAACCGGCCAGAGAGGGCCTGCCATGAGCACACGCGACGCATCCACCGCCGACGATCCGGTGATCGAAAGCCTCGACCAGCTGGTCTTGCCGATGATCAAGGGCGAAAAGCCGCCCGAGCGTTGGCGCATCGGCACCGAGCACGAGAAGCTGGTGTTCAAGACCAGCGACCACCGCGCGCCGTCCTATGACGAGCCTTGCGGCATCCGCGACCTCTTGAAAGGTCTCGAGAAATTCGATTGGGCTCCGGTCGAGGAAGTCGGCCCGGACGGGACCAGCAACGTCATCGCGCTGAAGGGCGAGGACGGGGCGGTGAGCCTCGAGCCTGCCGGCCAGCTCGAACTTTCAGGCGCGCCGCTCGAGAACCTTCACCAGACCTGCGCGGAGACCGGACGGCACTTGGCGCAGGTCAAGGACGTCGGCGAAAGGTGCGGCGTCGGCTACCTCGGCCTCGGCATGTGGCCCGACAAGACCCGCGGCGCGCTGCCGATCATGCCCAAGGGCCGCTACGACATCATGCTGCGCCATATGCCGCGCGTCGGCACGATGGGCCTCGACATGATGCTGCGCACCTGCACGATCCAGGTGAACCTCGATTACCAGTCCGAGGCCGACATGGTGAAAAAGTTCCGCGTCGGCTTGGCGCTCCAGCCGCTGGCGACCGCGCTGTTCGCCAATTCGCCCTTCACGGAAGGGAAGCCCAACGGTTTCCTCTCCTACCGCTCGCATATCTGGTCCGACACCGATCCGGCACGCACGGGCATGCTGCCCTTCGTCTTCGAGGAGGACTTCGGCTATGAGCGCTGGGCGACCTACATGCTCGATGTGCCGATGTATTTCGTCTTCCGCGACGGGAAATATATCGACGCGGCGGGGCTCTCCTTCCGCGACTTCCTTGAGGGAAAGCTCTCGGTCCTCCCCGGCGAGCGCCCGACGCAGAGCGACTGGTGGGACCACCTCTCTACCGCCTTCCCCGAGGTGCGGCTGAAGTCCTTCCTCGAGATGCGCGGCGCAGATGGCGGCCCGTGGAGCCGCATTTGCGCGTTGCCGGCCTTCTGGGTGGGGCTGCTCTATGACCAAGGCGCGCTCGATGCCGCATGGGACCTCGTCAAGGGCTGGTCGATGGAGGAGCGCGAACGGTTGCGGAATGAAGTGCCGCGCCTCGCGCTGGCGACCCGCGCCCCTAATGGCGGCACCTTGCAGGATCTGGGACGCGAAGTTCTCAAGATAGCGCATGCGGGGCTGAAGGCGCGCGCACGGCTCAATGCGGCGGGCGACAACGAGACCGGATACCTAGAAACGCTCGACGAGATCGTCGCCAGCGGCAAGGTCCCGGCGCAGCGCCTGCTCGATGCCTACCACGGCGAATGGAACGGGGACATCACCCGCGTCTACGAACAACAATTCTAAGGAGGGGAGAGGAACATGCTGATCGTACTAGCAAAAGCTCACGTCGGCGAAGGCGCTTTGGAGCCAGCGCTGGCCGCCATCGCTGACATGGTCGCCGCTTCCAATGCCGAGGAAGGCTGTATCGCCTATGCCTTCACGCAGGACCTGCTCCAGCCCGGCGTGATCCACATCGTCGAGAAGTGGAAGGACGAAGCTGCCCTCGCCGCGCACTTCGCCACGCCCCACATGGCGGCTTTCGGCGCGGCAATCGCCGGCCTTGATTTCAAGGTGATCGAAGCGCTGAAATTCCCCACCGATGATGGATCACCGGTGATGTAATCCTACTCTGCCGGGAAGGCCTGCGGGTCTTCGCGGCGGGGTGCCCCGCCCCCGACCAAACGGCGCTTCAGCCGTGCGAGCGGCGCGGTGATGAGGCCCTGGCTCTCCATCCACGCGTGATATTCGCGGTATTTCGGATCTTCGGCGAGCAGATGCGCCTCCTCGGTCTTTGCACGCCAGAAGTATATGGCGTTGACCGCGAGTAGGAAAATGCAATTGCGCAGCGGCTCCAGCCAGCCCTCGCCCGTCACCATGAAGGGCAGGACGGAAGCCCACCAGAACAGGTTCTTCGACAGGTAGGCCGGGTGGCGGGTGAAGCGGTAGGGGCCGTGGGTCAGCACGCCGCGATAGGTGAGGTTCGAAAAGCGGATGCCGAACACCACCGTCGCCCAGGCGTAGATGCCGGTGAGGAAGACCAGCAGGCCGCCCCATGCCCACAGCAGGGCGGTGTTCGCTTCGAACCAATGCGCCCAGCCCGGAGTCGCATATTCGTAGCTAAGCACCTGATTATCGGGGCCAATGATCCCCCAGACGAAGGGCGGGTAACACAGCAGCGCGGCGAGCCAGCCCGCCAGAAACGGGTTGCCCGACCGGATGTGCGAATCGAGCGGGCGCAGCGTCAGCAGGTAGCCCACGGTCCCGATCTGCACGTCGATCAGGAACAGCAGAGTCACCAGCAGCATCATGAATTCGACCGGATCGGCAACAAGTTCCGCGGGGGCCGCCTCCACCACTTGCGCAAAGCCCGGGGGGAGGATCGAGATCATGAAGGCGCCGAAGAAGCCCTTGATCGCCCAGGCGCGCCAGTGCTTGGCGATCGCGGCGCTATCCCACTGATCGCGGCCCATAATTCCGCCGCCGACCACGAAGGCGCCGAAGTGGAAACACCCGTCGCGCGGCTCCACCAGAAAGCGGTCGAGCCAGACGACATAGGGCACCGACAGGATCACCAGCGGGAAGATGGCGAAGCTCAGAACTTCCATCGAAAACAGATAATTGCCCGACCAGTACCAGCGTCCCAGCGCGTAGAAGGCGGCAAGCAGCGCCCAGGTCGACCACAGGCCGACCAGCTTGATGACCGCGACCGGCATCACCTCATGCAAGGAGCGCTTCAGGCTCCAGTCGATTCCGGTTGAGGGTCGCAGGTGGACCTTGTCGATCAGCACTGACCACAGCGCCATCGGGAGCGCAGTGAAGAGCATCGCGGTGAGCGCCGCGTAGGGCCCGGACAACACGCCCCGCTCGCCCGAAAGCCCGCCGCCGAGGCCCAGCGCCTCGGCAATCTCGGGGTAGGAACGGCAGAAGGCGATCCATACAGCAAGGCCCGCGAGCCCCGCCAGACCGACGCCGGTCGAGACATCGCTGCGCGGGGGCGCAGTAGGAACGGAAGGCGCTTGCCGAGTCATCTCCCCAGCGTCCTACAGGACAAGGGTTAACGCTCCGGCAACTGCGCTCAGAAGCGCCGACAATGCGGCAAACAGAGCGCAACTACACGCTCACCACCCGCCAATGACCCGCCAACGGTGCGCACCGGCGCAAAACGCCGGTAGGCAATTACTTCCAGGCGTGGATCGTGCCGCTGTCGTCCAACAGGTAGATCATCCCGTCAGCCACCACCGGAGCGATGCTGATCGGCTGACCGATTTCGGCAAACAGGCTCGCCGAGCCTTCGCCCGCGCTGACTTTCCACAGCTCCCCGCGCGAGCTTGCCACCCACAGCTGGCCGCCGGCGAGCACAGGGCCGGTCCAGAAGATCGGGCCTTCCTTGTCTTCCTCATCCTTGAAGCGCTGGAGCTGGGTGATCCAGCGCACGCGCCCCGAAGACCGGGCGATGGCGAGCAGGCGCGCGTCATCGGTGAGGGTGAAGATCCACTCGCCCGCAATCGCCGGGGTGGAGATGCCCGCAAGGTTCAATTCCCAGATGCGCTGGCCGCTGACCAGTTCATAGGCGGCCATGCGACCACCCTGCCCGAGCGCATAGACGCGGCCCGAATCGATGATCGGATCGGCATCGATATCGGTGACCGAGCCGACCGTGGTCGAGATGTTGGTGCGCGCCAAAGCGTCCGACCACAGGCTGCGGCCGTTCTCGTAGCGGTAGGCGGTGAGCTCGCCCGAGGAATAGCCCGCCACGATCGTGCCCTGCCCGGCGGCAGGCGCCGCGACGCCGAACACGCCCGACTGGGTGTTCGAACCGCTCTCGTCCCACACCAGCGCGCCATCGGTGAGCGACAGCGCGATCAGCTGGTTGTCCTGCGTCATCACGAACAGCTGGCCGAAGGCGATGGTGGGCGATCCGCGCAAGGGTCCTGCCGGCTTCACCTTCCACAGCATCGCGCCGGTCTCGGCATCGATCGCCTTGACCTCGCCCACGCCGTTGGTCGCGTAGAGCTTGCCGCCTTCATAGCTGGCCCCGCCGCCGAAGGCTGAGGGGCGCATATCCTTGGTCATGCTCGCGTCGTTCTGGAGCGTCCAGAGCTTGGCGCCGGTGTTCTTGTCGAAGGCAGTGATGACCCCGTCGGTGCCGCTGACGAACAGCCTGCCCGCGCCGACAACGGGCGCGGCGGCGAGGCGTTCGCGGTTGCTGGAGCCGGCAATCTGCGCGCTCCACACCTTGGTGGGGGTCTCGGCCAGCGCGAGGTGACCGTAGGACTTGCTCGCCGAACCGCCGGCCTGCGCCCATTCGGTGTTGGTTCGCTGCGGGGGCAGCACGACGCTGATACCGGCGAGCGCGGGATCGACCTCGGCCCCGCTCTCGATGCGGCTGAGGATCGGCACGCGGTTGCCGATGGTCGGCGTGGTCTTTTCGTCGCCGCCGCCAAACAGGCCGCCCTTGCAGCCGCCGAGGCCCGCCGCCAGCACGCCCGCCATCAGCGCGGCGCGCAGGAATTTACTATGTGTCATGAGCGCTTGTCTTCCCATCCCTCGATCATTGCGCCGCGGGCGCCGGCTGAGCCGCCGCGCCTGCGTCTTCGCCCCCGCCGTCGGACGTCACCCCTTCGTCCTTGAGCAGCTTCTTCACGTCGACAATCGCGTCGACGCCCATCAGCCCTGCCATCTGGCGCGCGCGGCTGCGCAGCGTTTCGGGCTGGCTTTCATCCTTGGACATTGCCGCGAACAGCTTGCCGGCCTCGGCGCGGTTGCCCGCTTCGAGATGCGCCATCGCAACCAGCTCGCCGGCCGAGCCGAACCATGGGTTGCCGGTGACGGCAAGGTCCTTGAGCTGCGCGATCACATCGACAGGCTTCATCGTGTCGTAATTGATGCTGACCTCGCGCACGCGGGCGAGATCCTTGAGCGCAGGCGGCGTGGTCGTATCGGCGGCGATCTGCTTGTAGAGCCCGCTCGCCTTGGCCGTGTCGCCCGCTTGAAGCGCGGCCGCGGCCTGAATGAACCGCGCCGCCGCGCGCGCGCCGGGCGAAGAATCGTCTCCCAGCAAGCCTGCGACCTTTTCCGAGGCGCTCTTGAAGTCTTCCTTATCGGCCATGTCGAGCGCGGCGATCACCGTTTCCGACTGCGTCTCGAGGTTCTTCTCGGCATAGTAGTCCCACACCATGTAGCCGCCCAGTGCCACGACCAGCGCGATCACGCCGCCCAGCACCTTGACCCCGTGGTTGCGCATGAAGGCGAGCAGCGCGTCCTCACGCACCGCCTCGTCGATTTCACGGATCAGCACCTCGTCCTCGCGCGAGGGGGCGGGGGTGTCGGGGGAGGTGATGGGAGTGCGCGCCATGGTGGGCCTTGGTGTCCTCGTGAAGTGATATGCGCCGCCACTGTCATATAGGCGCGAGGGCGCTCTTTAGGCAGGTGAGGCCCCGCGCGCAATGGCACCGGCTGTCAGAGCGCAGGAGATGGCGGCAGGGGGTTGAACGGGGGATGAAGCGGCAGGGGTTTCAGAAGG
>JAIYEK010000200.1 GCA_027487015.1 Erythrobacteraceae bacterium
GCCGCCAAGAGCGGAATTCACGGCTTTACCAAGGCCTTGGCGCAGGAAGGCGCGAAGTTCGGGGTGACGGTCAACGCGATCGCGCCGGGCTATATCGACACCGACATGGTCGCCGCCGTCCCCGCCCCGGTGCTCGAGAAGATCGTCGCCAAGATCCCGGTCGGTCGTCTGGGCATGGCCGAGGAAATCGCACGCGGGGTGGCGTTTTTGACGAGCGAAAACGGGGGCTTCATGACCGGCTCCACCATGAGCATCAACGGTGGCCAGCATATGTACTAGCAAGGGCAGGCGGCCAGCCGCGCTGGCCGCCGGTGCCGCGAAGCGGCAGCCCGAGCGTCGGCCAGCGGGGCGAGGGGCCGCAGCCCCTCGAACCCGTCTGACGTCAGCCTGCGGCTTTGCCGCAGGCCCCTTTCCTCGCTAAGCTCCACGGCAACAGGGGAGCAACATCATGGCCTTAACCGAAGCACAAGCCGACCTCCGCCGCGCGCACGTCAACGGCGGGGCAGGCGTGCTGGTCTCAGGCCTAGCGTGGATGGCGGCGGCGACGACGTTCCTCGCCGACGGCCCCAAGCCCGCGTTCGTCACCCTGTTTGTCGGCGGCCTTGCCATCGCCCCGGTTGCGCAACTGGTGGAGCGCGTCCTGTTCAAGCCGCCCGCGGCCGGCCCCGGCAAGCGGCTCGAATGGATTGCGATCGCAACCGTCCCGGTCCTGCTTGGCGGCTTCTTCTTCGGGTGGCTGCGAATGGAGGCGGCGCCGTTCGCCGCCATCCCAGCCGTCGCCATCGGAGTGGGGCTGCGCTACCTCGCCTTTCCGGTGATGTATGGCGGACGGGTGTTCGCGGGGCTGGGCGCGGTGTTCATCGCGGCTGGAGCGGCAGGGCTGGCCGCGCCGGAGAGCGTCGCTGCGCCCATGACGCTCGGCCTTGCCCTCACCGAACTGGCGCTCGGCGCCTTCCTAGCCCGGCAATGGCGCGCAGAGGGGCACGCAGCGGCCTGAGCGCAGCGCGAGCGGGCCTCAGCCGGCTCACATCGCCGCAGGCTGCGCTTCCCGGTTCTGCACCTGTTGCCGCAGCACCCAGATCAACGCCGCAGAGCCGGAGGCCATCGCCGCGATGGCGTAGAGTCCGGCATCAAAGCTCCCGGTCCCGTCCCTCAGCTTGCCAAAGGCGTAGGGTGTAACGAAGGCCCCGATCTGGGCGATGGTGTTGATCGCCGCCGCGCCCACGGCCAGTTCGGCTTTCGTCATCACATCGGTCCACGCCGAGGACAGCAGCATCTGCACACTCGGGCCGACGGTCGCGAAGGCGAGGTAGGCCAGCACGATCACGAGGCCGGGTCCGCCCAGCCCGATGACGGCATAGGTCACCGCGATGATCACGGTGCACCAGAAGGCGTAGATGAAGCGGTCGCTCCGACGATCGGCCTCGAGCCCGAGCCACAGCATCGCGAGCGTGCCGAGGATCCCGCCCACGCTCACAATCCAGCCCACGGCATCCCGGTCCAGCCCTCCCGTGGCGGGGAGGACCATCGGCGCCGAGAGCGTAAAGGTGATATTCGCACCGATCAGCAGGAAGCTCAGCGCCGCGTTGAGCTGCACCCGCGGATTGGCGAGCGCAGCGAGGATATTGTGGCCGGACGGCGCGCCCATCTGGCGCTGTTCGCGCGCCAGCTCCTCCTCGATCCAGTCGCGCTCGGCCGGGGTGAGCCAGGAGACGGTGGCGGGGCGGTCGGGCAGCCAGGCGAGCACCGCGAGGCCCACCAGCACGGTCGGAAGCCCCTGCGCGAGGAACAGCCACTGCCAGCCCGCCAGCCCCGCGGTGCCGTCAAGATCGAGCAGCCAGCCCGACACCGCGCCCATCACCAGCGAGGCGAGCGGCACGGCGATATAGAACCGGCTGACCGCACGGCTGCGGTGGCAGGGCGGGAACCAGCTCGAGAAATAGTAGATGACGCCGGGATAGAACCCCGCCTCGGCGACACCCAGCAAGAAGCGAAGGATGTAGAACTGCTCGGCATTGGACACGAACATCATGCCCGCCGACAACAGCCCCCATGTGACCATGATCCGCGCGATCCACTGGCGCGCGCCGAAGCGCACTAGCAAGAGGTTCGAGGGGATCTCGAACAGCGCATAGCCGAGGAAGAACAGCCCGCCGCCAAGGCCGTAAACGGTCGCGCTGAAGCCGAGATCGGCGTTCATGTCAGTCGCCGCAAAGCTGACATTGACCCGGTCGAGATAGGCGAAGAGGTAGGCGACAAGGATCAGCGGGATGATCCGCCACATCGCCTTGCGCATCGCGCCCGCACCAATGGCCGCCCGCTCGTTGTCCCCTGCCGCCATCGATTTTCCCCCCGTGGCAAGGTTACCCTGCGCAGGCGGGGAGCGCAATTACGCCGATTGACCGAGGTTCACGGCGCGTTGCTCGCCGCGACAGCCGCGTCCCACTCGTCCCACGCGATGCTGCGCCCCGGATAGGCGACGTTCGTGAACGGCCAGTCGCGGGCGAGCCATTCCTTCGTCCACGCGTAGAGCTCGGCGTCGAAGCCTGCCTCGTATTCGGCGGCGGTGACCCACATCACCACCTGCGCATCGTGGCCGGGGACCTTGCTCGGGTAGACATAGACGCAGCCGCGTTCGCGCGTGCCGTCGGGGGTGAGCACCGCATAGGCGAAGGACTCGCGCCGGGCGAAGCGGCCTGCCTCGGTCTCCATGTCGGCGACCGCGTCCTTGAGGGTGAGACCCTCGTGTGGCCAGCCAGTCGAGCGGGTGAAGGTCGCCTGAAGGTGCGCAATCGAGCTCATATAGGCGCGGTAGTCGATCTCGGTCAGCGCGGGGCCTAAGGGCACGAGCCGGAAGCCGGGCTCCTCGACCAGCGTCGGCACCGCGAAATCGGGCGCGATCCACGGGGCGGCGGCGGGAGCGGCGGTCTGCGCGGCCACCGGTGCAGGCGCCACCCCGGGCAGCGCAGCGGCGAGCGCCAGCCCGGCCAGTCCTGCCCGCCGCCTCACGACCGGTACAGCCCGTCGATCCGCTCCTGATAGCGCTCGCGGATCTTGTGGCGGCGGATCTTCATCGAGGGGGTCATCTCCTCGTTCTCGATCGTGAAGGCCTCGTCCGGGAAAGCGAACTGGCGGACCTTCTCGATCACCGAGAGATCGGCATTGGTCCGGTCGACCGCCGCGCGCACCGCGTTCTTGAAGGCGGGGAGTTGCTGAAGCGCGGCAAGGTCGAACTTCTCGCCGTTGGCGCGGGCCCATTCCAAGGCCCATTCGGCGTCAGGCACGATCAGGCCCACGACATAGGGCCGCTTGTCCCCGCTCACCATCGCCTGCGCGATTTCGGGCTGGAGCGTCAGCATGCCCTCGACCTTCTGCGGGGCGATATTGTCGCCCTTGTCGTTGACGATCATGTCCTTCTTGCGGTCGGTGATCTTGATCCGGCCCTTGTTGTCGAAGTGCCCGATGTCGCCGGTGTGGAGCCAGCCATCCTTCAATGTCCGCGCGGTCTCGGCGTCATTGCGCCAATAGCCGTGCATCACCAGCTCGCCGCGCACCAGAAGCTCGCCATCCTCGGCGACGCGCACCTCGACCCCGCGCAAGGGCGGGCCGACCGTGTCCATCTTGAGGCCGACCTTGGGCCGGTTGCAGCTGATCACCGGCCCGGCCTCGGTCTGGCCGTAGCCCTGCAGCATGGTGAGGCCCATCGCGTCGAAGAAATTGCCGACCTCAGGGTTGAGCGGCGCGCCGCCCGAGACCATCGCCTTGATCCGCCCGCCGAAACGTGCGCGGATCTTGGGGCGCAGAGTCTTCTCGACGAGGAAATCGAGCGGCCGGTCGCGCAGGCGCTTTTTGCCTTCCTTGGTGTGCTCGGCAATGCGCAGCGCCGCATCCATCATGAAATTGGCGACTTTGCCCTGCTTTTCGACCTGCTTCATGATCCGCGTGCGCAGCACCTCGAACAGGCGCGGGACGACAACCATGATGGTGGGGCGAGTCTCCTCGATATTGCTGGCGAGCTTTTCGAGCCCTTCGGAATAGAAGATCTCCGCGCCCACCCCGATGGGGAGATATTGCCCGCCCGAATGCTCGTAGGC
>JAIYEK010000022.1 GCA_027487015.1 Erythrobacteraceae bacterium
CTCAACTACGACCTGCTGGCCAAGCGCTGGGTGCCCTATGCGACTATCTACCCCTTCGCCGAGGGGCTGGCCGGGGTGCTGATGGTGTCCGGCGCGCTGCAATGGCTGTCGGTGCCGCTAGCGCTGTTCATCGGCACGGTCGGCGCGGTGTCGGTGTTCAAAGCCGTCTACATCGACCGCCGCACCTTGAAGTGCGCCTGCGTCGGCGGTGACAGCAACGTGCCACTCGGCTTCATTTCGCTGACCGAGAACCTGATGATGATCGCCATGGCGCTGTGGATGTTGCTCAAACCCGGGATGTAGGACGAATAGGCTGGCCTTCGCCTTTCCGCCGATCACCAGCCGGTCAATACATGCACCAGCTTCTCAAGCTGCAAGCTGCTAACAAAAATTCTACTGAGCCAGGTTTCAGCCGCGAGGTCGCAAGAAAAATAACACCCCCGGCCCCGCACAGCGCAGTGCCATGCAGGGCCGGGGTGAGTTTGCAGCTGCTAGGTCAGGGCACCAGCCGGGGTATGCCAAAGTCCCGCACGCCTTTGCCTTCATCCATCACGCCGCCACACGAGCGGCAGGTGAGGCGATAGGGTTCACGAAACGGCATGCGGTGCCACGTCACCTGATGCTTCGCGCCACATTGAGGACAGACAAGATTGATCGTTTGGGTTTCGAACGCCATCACCCTTGCCCCCCGATTTGCGCCGCACTGGTCTCCACCGCCGCCATCAGCGTGTCATTGGCGAGGTGGCTGTACCGCATTGTCGACTGGTGGTCGGCGTGGCCCAAGATGCGCCCGATCGTGAACAGATCGACCCCGCCGTTGGCCATGAACGAGGCCGCGCTGTGCCGCAGATCGTGCAGCCGCAGCCCCGGCAGCTTTGCCTCATCCCGCGCGGTCGTCCATGCCCGCTTGATCGTGTTGTAAGGCAGCTTGGTGTCCGGGTTGGGCAGGAGCCAAGGGCACCCCGGAAATTGGACCAAACCCTTGATCACCTCGATCGCAGGGCCTGACAAGGGCACCCGCCGCGCCTTCCCGGTTTTGCTGTCCGGGATCAGCCAGAACCGCTGGTCGAGGCTGACATTTTCCCATCTCGCTTTGAGCAGCTCCGAGCGACGGGCGCCGGTGAAGAGAAGCAGGCTCACGATCGCCCACAACTGCGGGTTCGGTGAGGCCTTGCAAGCGGCAAGCAGCCGTTGGGCCTCGGCCTTGCTCAGGTACCTTTCCCGCGCGTTGTCGAACCGGAACCGGGGCACCGCCCTGACCGGGTTGATTTCGGCACCTGGCAGGTTCCACTGCCGCGCCAACTCGAACGATCGGCCCAAGGTGACCCGCAGCTTTTCCACGGTCGCAGGCGAAAGGGTCTGCCGCTTTTCGGCCAGCCACTTGGAAATGTCCTGCTGGGTGATTTCATCGAGCCTGAGTTTGCCCCAGCGCGGGATGATGTGGGTGTTCAGCACCGCTGCGGTGTTTTCCGGCACCTTCTGGTAGGTCTTGGCGTGATCGATGTGCTGCTTGGCGAGTTCGGCATAGGTCGGGATCGCGCGCTTGCGTTCCTTATCGGCAGCCGGGTTCCCGTTCAGTTCGATCTCAGACCGAAGCCTTAACGCTTTGGCCTTGGCTTGCGCAAAGGTGATCGCTTCGAACAGCCCTATCTTGATCTGGCGCTGGCGCCCGTTCGCATCCTGATAGCGCATGACATAGGTTTTGCCGCCGGAAGCCCGGACTTCCAGCACAAAGCCGGTGATGCCGGTATCGTAGTAGTTCTCCTTCTTTTTGCCCGGTGGGCATGTGGCGGCAAGGCAAAAGCCCGCGCTGAGTTTGCATACTGGCATGGTTCAATTCCTTGTTGTGATTTAGAAAGGTGCCGCAGAACACCGCCCTTCAGGACGCGACGATCCGGCTGGCAAAGGGGTCGCGGGGACCCGGCGGGTTCTGGCGGTGAGGCGGGGGGGCGAACCAGCCGCCCGACGGCGGGAAGCTGGAACGCTGGGCTGGTCGCCCCCTGCTTGGTCGTGGATTTAGGTCGCCTGCTCGGCGGGGTCGTTAGTCAGAGCAAAGCCTGCGGGATGCAGGCGATAGAGGTGGGCACCGCGTGCCCGAACTTCGAAGAACCACAGGCCAACAGCAGGATCTTCGTCTGTGTGCAGGTCGAGGACCTCCTGGACCTTCCGGCGGCTGGTCTTTGTCAGGTTCGAGACCCGCTTCACGATCGCCATCTTCGCCGGATTACTTCCATGGCGGATTGTGAACGCGAGTGCCGCTTTGATGTCCGCCGACGACGTAGAGTTAGGGAACATGCTGTCCGAATACTCGGGGTCGGCGAGCTCAACAGAAAGGACACGGTCAGGGTATGATAGTTCAGAGGAAACGTCATATTGATAGAGTACACGGTCTACATTCGGACCTCGCCTCTTCAGGTTCGTAAAGCGAACAAGCTTTTTTCCCTGCACAGGATGCTCTTTCGCCTCATCGATCATATATGCGCAATCGACATCTTCTAGAAGATCCGATGTCCCTGCATAGATCAACTCGCCCTTCGCGCCTCTGGCCTTGTTGGTATGCGCCAACAGGAGGAGTGTGCCACCAGCCATAGTGAAGGGTCGAATTGAAAGACCGAACTGCCTCATCGATCTTTTGTCCATGAGGTCGGCAATCTTCTTGACAGTGTCAACTACAACCAACTTACCACTAGCCTCTCCATTGTCAGCAAGCTTTAGCAAAGCTGGAACCAAGGCCGACAGTGAGAAGCCCTTTTCGCCGGGCACTAAGGTATGAATGCCAAAATCATCGAGTATTTTTACCTTTTCTGCATATCCAGCCTGACTATCGTCTGCATTTATGTAAAATATGTCTTGAGGAACTATACGGCCTTCATTAACTGCATCTGTCATTTGGGCTAATGTTATCAGTGTTTTGCCGGTCATTGGGGGTGCATAATAAACCGTACATTCTCCCTTGAAGCATAATTCTCCGAGTAGTGGCTCTTTTTTTATTGCCTTTTCGGTCAATGCTCCGCCTTCTCCCGCTAAGGAGAAAGCTAAGAGCGGATTATCATCGCTCATTTATCTCACCATTTCAAAGATCTGCTGTCCACTGCCAGCCCCGACGGGCCGCCAGCAGCGCAGCGTTTCAGGTTTTCAGGGGTGGCCCGCCGGGCCGGGACTGTTGTGCGGCGGTTTGTGCCGACGTCCGAAGATATCAGAACTGGTGATCTAAAGAACTGAATTTCTGATATTAATTCTCTGATGGAATGTCCCTTGGCAAAGAACGTTCGAAAGGAGTATTCCAAATCAGAATGAGCCCGTATGTGGCCAAAGCTGCCTGAAGTGGTGGTCGGGGAGGCGAATCGATGTCGATCGGATTGGACCACCTAGAGGCCTTCATCACTGCTGCGCAGGAAGGGACTCAGCGCGAGGCCGCAGAGGCACTCGGCTGTACTCAGCCGACGGTATCGAAACGGATCATCGCGCTTGAAGCTTGGCTGGGTAAGTTCCTGCTGACTCTAGATGCTCCCAAAGAACTGACCGAGAGCGGTAAGGAATTCCTCCCGGTCGCTGAGCAGATCGTCACCTTGCTGAAGCAAGCCCGCTCCCAGCCTTCCTCGGCTTCGCCTCCCCCAAGAACGTCGGCAAGGGATATTCAGGTCTAAGCTTGGCGGTCTTTCACGAGGTGCGTCACAAGCGCCGCCAGCAGCCCGGAGATGATTACCAGCAACGCCGCCAAAGGGTTGGCCCAGAACAGCAGCATGATCGTTAGCGCCCCCAGCCGCTTGAGGGTGCCAACGGGATCGACGATCAGGGCAGCAAAAACCATGATCGCCAGCACCACAAGGGCTACTCGCAAGGCGGCCGCGAGGACTGCCAAGGCGAGCAGCGCCCCTAAGATGTAGAGGAGAGCCCTCACTCGCCTCGCCCCTTGCGACACAGCTGCGCGAAGGGTGAGCGGTCCCAGATCCGAGCGCCATCTTCAAAGAGGCTGACAAAAAGGACTTCGCCAAACTCTTCGGCGAATTTCTGAAGGTTGAAAACATCCTGCGGAACTTTGACGAGTTCGTTGCCCTGAAGGCATTTCAAGACCTAGATCGAAATGATGCAAATGCCGTGGAGGCTTTCAAGGAACTGCATCACCTTGCGGATGATGACATCGCAATCGGGCGAAAGAAGATTTGATTGTCGATTTCATCAATCGCACCAACCTTGACGAGATCGAAGGCAAGGATGGCGTGATCGCAGCCTTCTTCGCCTTCGCTCAAGAGGAGCAGCACCGCGAATTTGAGGAGCTGGTTGCGGCTGAAGATCTGAATCTGGAGGCAGCCAAGCGCTACATCACCAACTCGATCAAGCGCGAATTTGCGAGCGAAAATGGTAACGATTTGAAGGATACATTACCGAAAATGAGCCCTCTGAATCCAGAGTACCTTAAGAAGAAAGCCTCTGTTTTTCAGAAGGTCTCGGACTTCGTCGCCAAGTTCAAGGGCGTCGGGGGCAACTTATGATCCGACCCCGCTGAAACTTCACTCGGAAGCTGACTCAGGCGATCGCGGCTCAAGAAAGGCAATCGGGTCGGCGATCCGGCCTGACGCCCGACCACGGTTGTATCGATCCTGTAACTGTTGAGCTCGATCAATGTTTCTCTGTATCCTGTGGAGCAGCTTGTCCCTCGGGGACAGCTTCGACCATTCTTCGCGCTTCATAACGGGCATTCCGACGTCCACCTCATCCTAGACCATTTGTAGCCATGATGGGGACTTTTTGCCTGTTCTCAAGGCCCGGCTGCGGCCCATGCCTGACCCAAGCTCAACCCAGTTTGACGGCTGGTTGGCAGAGGAAGGCACACAATCATTTGACCCGACCCGCGACCAGCCGGAAGCAGCTTCAACCGCATGAATCGAAACAGCAAAGCGAAGGGCATTTAGCCCATTCCTTGGGTCCACCGTGGGTTTCGCCCTCCCAGCAGGCAAAACAGCCTCACCAAGCCCAAAGGCCTTCCACAAATAGCCTATGATTTTCCTAGGGAAAGTGCGGAAAAAAGGTGGTGCCGCTTACGTGACTCGAACACGTGACCCCATCATTACGAATGATGTGCTCTACCGACTGAGCTAAAGCGGCCTACCGATTGCGCGCCCTAAGCCGTGCGGCGCGGGTTCGCAA
>JAIYEK010000012.1 GCA_027487015.1 Erythrobacteraceae bacterium
CGGTCTTGCCGGTTTCGACGTTGTCCTTGAGCAGTTCCTGCGCGCCGGTGAAGAAGATCTTGCCGCTTTCGACGACGGCTTCGACGTTCGCCTTGGTGAACTCGGTCGCTTCGGCGGTGAATTCACCGGTCTTGGCGAAGGCGGTCTTGGCGCGGGTCTGGAGGTCGGCGACGACGTTCTTGGCGGTCGCGGTGATGTCGGCGGTGTTGGTGGTGGTCATGATGGTATCCTTCAGTTTGATCACGGGATTGGTCTTCGGCGCGGCGGTCTTGGCGGTGGGGGCGGGCTTCGCAGCCTTCTTCACCATGACCGGCTTCTTGACCGGGAGCTTGGCGGCAGTCTTGGTCTTGGTGGCCGTCTTCTTGACGGTCTTGGCAGCAGCCTTCTTGGCCGGGGCCGCCTTCTTGGCGACCGGGGCCGGCTTGGGCGCGGCGGGGGTCTTGGGAGCGGGCTCAGCCTTCACCACCTTGGCGGCGGGAGCAGGAGCAGCCTCGGGGGCCGGAGCCGGCGCGGCAGGCTTGGCGACCGGCACAGCCTTGGCGGCGGCTTCGGCGTAGGCCTTCTCGGCAGCGGCATCGATCTTGGCGACGGGCGCCTTGGGGGCAGGCTTGGCGGCAGCCTTGGGGGCTGCGACAGGCTTCACTTCACCGGCAGTGTTTTCGACTTCGGACATGGCGACCTCGCTTCATGTTGCACTGCACAAAATAGTGATTGCAGGTGCGAAGTCAAGCATTTTTGTGCAGTGCACAAAAACTCAGGTTACCGAAGCGCTTTCAGTACGTTGCGACCCAAGGGTCGCGGAAATGAGCGACTCAGCGGGTCTTCACATAGCGCCCCGGCGCGTCCTCGATCACGGGATCGCCCTTGCCGCCGGGGACTCGCTTGCCGCTGGCCGGCACGCGGGCATCCGATTGGCGGTGGAGCCATTCCAGCCAGTGCGGCCACCAGCTGCCGGGATGCTCGATCGCGCCGGCGACGAAGTCCTTGAGCGAAGGCGCGGCGCTGTCCCCCACCCAGTACTGGTACTTGCCCGCAGACGGCGGATTGACCACGCCTGCGATGTGCCCCGAGCCTGCCAGCAGGAACTCGATCGGCCCGGTGAAGTGCTTCGTGATCCGCCACACGCTCTCGGCGGGCGCAATGTGATCCTCGCGGCCCGCCTGCACGAAGCTGGGGGTGGCGACGCGGGTCAGGTCGATCGGCGTCCCGTCCGCTTCGAGCGCATCGGGCACCACCAGCTTGTTGTCGCGGTAGAGGTCACGCAGGTAGGCGTTGTGCCATTTGGAGGGGAGGTTGGTGACGTCCCCGTTCCAGTGGAGCAGGTCAAAGGCCGGGTAATCCTCACCCAATAGGTAGTTATTGACGACATAGTTCCAGATCAGATCGCGCCCGCGCAACGCATTGAAGGCTGCGGCAAGGTAGCGGCCGTCGATATAGCCTTGCGGGCTGAGCTGTCCGATCATCTCGAGCTGGCCCTCGTCGATGAAATTCTTGAGATCGCCCGCCCGCTCGAAATCCACCTGCGCGGTGAAGAAGGTGGCGGACTTGACCTTGTCCGCCTCGCCCCGGCGGCTGAGCAGCGCGAGTGTTGCCGCCAGCGTCGTTCCGGCCACGCAATAGCCAATGGCGTGGACCGCCGGGACATCGAGCCGGGCGCGCACATGGTCGATCGCTTCGATCTGGGCGCGGATGTAATCGTCCCACACCACGTCGGCCATGCTCTCGTCGGCGCTCTTCCAGCTGACCACGAAGACCGAAATGCCCTGATCGACCGCCCACTTGATGAAGCTCTTCTTGGGCGTGAGGTCGAGGATGTAGAAGCGGTTGATCCACGGCGGGAAGATCACCAGCGGCACTTCCAGCACCTCTCCGGTGGAAGGGGAGTACTGGATCAACTGGTAGAGCGGGGTTTCGTGCACCACCTTGCCCGGGCTCGCCGCGAGGTTTTCGCCCAAGCGGAAAGCGTCGGGATCGGTGTGGGTGAGCTGCCCGCGCTTCAGATCATTCACAAGGTGCTGCATCCCGCGCACCAGGTTCGCGCCCTTCGTCTCCATCGTGCGCTTCAGCACCACCGGATTGAGGCCGAGAAAATTGTCCGGGCTCATCGCTTCAGCGAGCGCGGAGACCGCGAATTCCAGCTGCTGGCGCTTGGCCTTGTCGAGCCCGTCCATGCCCCTGACCGACTGCCGGAAGTAGTCGGCGAGCATCAGATAGGTCTGGTGGAGCAGCAGGAAGGCGGGATGCTCGCGCCACGCCGGATCGGCAAAGCGGCGGTCGGATTTGGGGAGGGCAGCCGCTTCCGGCGCTTCGCTGGCCTTGCCGCCGGTTACGCCCGCAGCGAAGCTCTGCATCACCCCCGACCACAGCTGCATCTGGTCTTGCCCGAATTTGGCCGATGCCTCGAACATCCCCTTGGGCATCTGGCCGAGCATCGCCTGCGACATCACCAGCCACTGCGCCGGATCGAGCATGTTGGTGCCCTTGGCGGCTTTCTCGGCAGCGGCGGTGGTCTGATAGGTCGCGAAATCAAGCCACAGCTGCTGGAGCTGCGCGGCGGTGGCGGCCCATTCGGCCATCTCGCCGCTCTCCACGCCGGGAGGGATCAGCGACTCGCCGGGCTTGCCCGCCATCATTTCGCGCAGCGCCTCGCCCTGCATGTCGAAGAAGCCCTTAAGGCTCTCGCCCGCGGCCGTCAGAGGGTCCTTGTCCTGTGCCATTGCCGCCAACGTGTCCCTTCATCGCCGTCCGCTTGCGATAGTGCAGCTTATCGAGCGTCATCGCAACTTTCTGAAAACGCCCTTCCCACGATCCGAAACTTTGGCCTAGGGAGGGATGCCGCGATGTCATCACGCGTGCGCAAGACAAGGTA
>JAIYEK010000113.1 GCA_027487015.1 Erythrobacteraceae bacterium
AGGGCGATGGCCTTTTCGCTGATCATGGTCATGGTTTCGTTTCCCTGTTCTTTTGTGTTTGGGGTGGCCCGAGCGATCAGGGGGGAGAGGGAGCGCCCGGGCCGAACACGATATAGAAAACGGCGCGTAATTTTCAATCTTAAGGGAGATTGAAAATAATTCATCGACGCAATCGAAAAAGGCGATGAAAGCGCGCGGGTGCAGGGCTTCGGCGAGCTCGAGACGCGGCCACCAGTTCAGGGGGGGGAGTGCGGTGGCCGCGTCTCTTTCGCTGCGTGCCCGGCGCTGGGCCGGGCATTGACCGGGCAGGAGGGCCGAGCAGGGGGGAGCGCTCGCCAGTCCTTCCAGTCGGCAGGCGGGCAACGAGGCCGTGTTCGACCCGTGTCGCCGGGCGATGTGTCCTTGAAGGAACTGCACGGGGTTGGAGAGGAGGCCCCGAGCCGCATCGCTCAAGGGGCCAAGTGGTGCCCGAGGGCCGCTATTTCAAATGAGAAAACCCCAAGGCGAGTTGCGTCGAATGCAACTTAATCCGGTGCATTCCACGCAAAACGGCCGCCGGATCGCTCCGACGGCCGCTTGCATTTTCAGGGACTTGGTCCCGCTCAGTTGGCGGCGACTTCACGCCCGCTGCGCTGCTGCAGCGCGGCAACCCGCTCGACTTCGGCGAGCGCGGCAAGGCGCGCATCGGCGACGCACTTGCTGTCGACGGCATTGCGGGTGTGGGTGTAGCGCGCGGCGCCGTCCAGCGCGCAGGCCTTCTTGAGGCGCGCATCGATGCGCGCTTCGAGCGCGGCGCGGCCTTCGGTGGTGGTCACGTCGACATCGCCATAGCCGATCTTGACGGTGACGACCTGCTCGGCCGCGGCGGGGGCGGCGATGGTTGCGAGGGCGATAAGGGGAAGAATGAAACGCATGGGTTGGCTCCGAAAAGTGAGAGAGGGTTTCGGGGAGTGCGATGCCGCTGACCGGCATTCGGTTGCTGCTTGAAACTCTGGTGCAGTGCACAAGAGTTATGTGCAAATGCGAAATGCGCGAAATTGGTTCCAAAGATTGCAACCGGAATTGGAGCATTTCCCGGGAACCGCATGATTTGACGCCGCTCTTTTCGTGCTGCACCGCAAAAACACTGATCGCGCGCTTGGGGCGCTGGACAGAGGGGGGCGCGCTCCTTAATCCGCCGCCATGAGCGCGCACCCTTCAGGCGGTCAGGCCGCCGTCTCCGATTCCATCCTGATCGTCGATTTCGGCAGCCAGGTGACCCAGCTGATCGCCCGCCGGGTGCGCGAGGCGGGGGTCTATTCCGAGATCGCTCCCTTCACCCAGGCCGAAGCCGCGTTCCGGCGCATGAAGCCCAAGGGCATCATCCTCTCGGGCTCGCCTGCGAGCGTCCCCGAGGACGGCTCCCCCCGCGCGCCGCAAGCCCTGTTCGAGGCGGGAGTGCCGATCCTCGGCATCTGCTATGGCCAGCAGGTGATGACCCATCAGCTGGGCGGCGAGGTCCGCCCCGGGCACGAAACCGGAGAGGGCGGCGAATTCGGCCGCGCCTTCCTCACCGTCACCGCCGAATGCGCGCTGTTCAACGGCCTCTGGGAGGTCGGCGAGCGCCATCAGGTGTGGATGAGCCACGGCGACAAGGTCACCCAGTTCGCCCCCGGCTTCGAAATCGTCGCCACCTCCGACGGTGCGCCCTTCGCGGTGATCGCCGACGAGGCGCGCAAGTTCTACGGCACCCAGTTCCACCCCGAGGTGGTCCACACCCCCGACGGCGCGCGCCTGATCGCCAACTTCGTGCGCCACGTCTGCGGCCTTGCGGGCGACTGGACGATGGCCGAGTTCCGCCAGACCAAGATCGCCGAAATCCGCGCGCAGGTGGGCGACAAGCGGGTGATATGCGGCCTTTCCGGCGGGGTCGATTCGGCGGTGGCAGCGGTGCTGATCCATGAAGCGATCGGCGACCAGCTGACCTGCGTCTTCGTCGACCACGGCCTCATGCGCCTGAACGAGGCCGAGCAGGTCGTCACTTTGTTCCGCGACCATTACAACATCCCGCTGGTCCATGTGGAGGCTGAAGCGCTGTTCCTCGGCGGTCTGGCTGGCCTCACCGACCCGGAAGCCAAGCGCAAATTCATCGGCAAGACCTTCATCGACGTGTTCGAGGAGGAAGCCCGCAAGGTCGGCGGGGCGGATTTCCTCGCGCAGGGCACGCTCTATCCCGACGTGATCGAATCGGTCTCCTTCACCGGCGGCCCGAGCGTCACGATCAAGAGCCACCACAATGTCGGCGGCCTGCCCGAACGCATGAACATGCAGCTGGTCGAACCGCTGCGCGAGCTGTTCAAGGACGAGGTGCGCGATCTCGGGCGCGAGCTGGGCCTGCCCGACGCCTTCGTCGGCCGCCACCCCTTCCCCGGCCCCGGCCTCGCAATCCGCATCCCCGGCGAAGTCACCAAGGAGCGCTGCGACATCCTGCGCAAGGCCGACGCGGTCTACCTCGAGGAAATCCGCAACGCGGGGCTCTACGACGCGATCTGGCAGGCCTTCGCGGTGCTTCTGCCGGTCAAGACGGTCGGCGTGATGGGCGACGGGCGCACCTACGATTCGGTCTGCGCCCTGCGCGCGGTAACCTCGACCGACGGGATGACTGCCGACGTCTTCCCCTTCGACGCGGGCTTCCTGACCCGCGTTGCGACCCGCATCGTCAACGAGGTCAAGGGCATCAACCGGGTGGTGTATGACTACACGTCGAAGCCCCCGGGGACGATCGAGTGGGAGTGATCCGCGACACGCGATGATCCGGGGGGTCATCGCGGCCGGATCGCGCGGCCCGTCTCCCCAGCCTTGCGATCAACCGCCCCTTCCCGCCGCGCGTCGAATCGCATATCGCAGGGCGCATGCCGATGCTTCGCCCTCTCGCTCTCGCTGCCGCCCTCGCCTTCGCGCTGGCCGCCTGTGCGGGGCCCGAGGCCGATGCGCCCATCGATGATGCCACCGCCTCGCCCGCGCCGGTGACCGAGAGCGCGTGGAGCCTCGATCCCGCCGCCTCGCGGCTCGCCTATGTCTCGATCAAGGCGGGCGAGGTGGCCGAGAACAACCGCTTCGACACGCTCTCCGGCACCATCGCCGCCGATGGCACGGCGAGCCTCAGCATCGACCTTGCCTCGGTCAACACCGGCGCCCCGTTGCGTGACGAGCGGATGCGCGAGGTGTTCTTCCAGACCGCCGACAATCCCGCTGCGACCATCACCGCGAAGCTCGATCCGGCGCGCTTTGCGGGGCTAGCGGTCGGGCAATCGGTGCTGAGGCCGCTCAAGGCCAGCGTCACGATCAAGGGCGCCTCCGCCGATGTCGCAACCGAGGTGCTGGTCACCCGCATCACCGAAGACCGCGTGCTGGTGGTATCGGCCGCGCCGGTGATCGTCTCGACCGACATGTTCGGCCTAACCGACGAGCTGGGCGAACTGCGCGCGCTGGCGCAGCTGCCTTCGATCACGCCCGCGGTGCCGGTCACCTTCACACTCGCCTTCACGCGGGGCTGACGCTACGGCGCGCTTGGGCGGCGCCCGGTCCTCTCAAATGCGGGCTTGAAAGCGCGCGCCAACTCGGCTTGTCTTGCCCGCAACACGCCCCCTGCGAGGGGTTTTGACGGGAGAGACACGCCATGAAGACCGCGATCACCGAAATGTTCGGCATCGAGCACCCGATCATCCAGGGGGGCATGCACTATGTCGGCTTTGCCGAGATGGCCGCGGCGGTCTCCAACGCCGGGGGCCTCGGGATCATCACCGGGCTGACGCAGGGCACCCCCGAGAAGCTCGCCAATGAGATCGCGCGCTGCAAGGACATGACCGACAAGCCCTTCGGCGTGAACCTGACGATCCTGCCGACCCTGACCCCGCCCGATTATCCGGGCCTCGTGAAGGCGGTGATCGAGGGCGGCGTGAAGGTGGTGGAGACCGCCGGGCGCAACCCGGTCGATCTGCTCCCGCCGCTGAAGGACGCGGGGATCAAGGTGATCCACAAGTGCACCTCGGTGCGCCACTCGCTCAAGGCGCAGGACATCGGCTGCGACGCAGTGAGCGTCGACGGGTTCGAATGCGGCGGGCACCCGGGCGAGGATGATGTGCCCAACTTCATCTTGCTGCCGCGCGCGGCGGACGAACTGGAGATCCCCTTCGTCTCGAGCGGCGGGATGGCTGACGGACGCAGCCTCGTCGCGAGCCTTGCGATGGGCGCGCAGGGGATGAACATGGGCACGCGCTTCATCGCCACCAAGGAAGCCCCGGTGCACGAGAACGTGAAGCAGGCGATCCTCGCCGCGACCGAACTCGACACCCGCCTCGTCATGCGCCCGCTGCGCAACACCGAACGCGTGCTCAACAACGCCGCGGTCGAGCGCCTGATCCTCAAGGAGAAAGAGCTGGGCGATGCGATCACCATTCAGGATATCCTTCCCGAGGTCGCCGGGGTCTACCCCAAGATCATGACCGAAGGCACGATGGATGCGGGCGCGTGGAGCTGCGGCATGGTCGCAGGGCTGATCCACGACATCCCGACCTGCAAGGAACTGATCGACCGGATCATGCTGCAGGCCGAGGAGATCATCGCCCGGATGCAGGCCCAAGCCCGCGCCTGATCCCCGCGCCTGATCGCTCCCTTTGGCCTCGCGCCAACCCGTTCACGGCCAGCGGCGGTCGGTGACGGCTAGGTATTGGTCCGCATATTCCCCGATGCCGCAGTGCGGCACCTTGTAAAAGTGCGACACGCCGATTCTGGAGGGGGTCGGCGCCGCACACGAGGCTGTATGCCTCCGGGCGGCATCGGGATGCTCCCCTGAGGAAGTTGGACGGGGAGGTGACGATGGACTTTTTTGCGGACGGCCCGGCGGCGCTGGGCGGGATCTTGATCAGTGTGGCAATCGGCGGGTGGACGCTCGGGCGTTGGCAGGGCGGGTTTGCCGCGCCCGAGGATGCGCGCGCGCCGGCTGGGCGGGAAACAGCAGCGGCAGGCGCGCAGCCCGCTTCGCTGCGTCCCTCACCAAGCTCGGATACCGCCCGCGCCCAATGGGGCGCCGCGCTGGCCGCGGCGGATTCGCTCGGCGAGCTCCATGCCGAGATCAGCGCCTATCGCCGTGCCGAGCAGGTGTTTGCGGGACCTGACGCAGACGGCTTGCGGCTGTGTCCGCCGGGCGAGGCCGTTCGCAGCGCTTGCCGCGATCCCGGCGGGATGGGCGAGCAGGCCTGCGGCCTTGCCGAACCCGGCTGCGACTGCTGCACTTGCAGGGCACGGCGCAGCATCGCCGATCCGCTCGCGCAGGTGCCCGTCAGAGCCGAGCCTTTGCTTCAGCCCTCGCGGCCGGACTCGGGCTTGACGCGGGTGTAGGGGACGAAGTCCTCGAAGAACACCGCGCCGGTGAAGAAGCCGGTATTGCGATCGACCGTCTGCGCAATGTCGAGGCGGCACAGCTGCGAGGCCTCGCGGCGCTCGGTGACCAGGACATCATTATCGTTGATATCCGCAGGGTTGCGCGTGCGCTGCACCCAGATCCGGTTGCCCGAGCCATAGACATAGGCCGTGCCATCGATGGTCTGCATCTGGACATTGCGGAAGGCGCTGATGCAGCGCACCGGCTCGCCCGCGACGCGCCCATCGAGCAGCTTGGCGAGGCGCTGCTCGCCCTTGCTCGGCGCGGCTGGGGTTTCCTCGTCGGGCGCGGCAGCCGCCTCCGCCTCGAGATCGCCGCGAGCGTTGGCGGCCTGCGCAGGCAGGGACAGCGATGCGGCCGTAGCAAGCGCGGCGGCAAAGCAGCCGATCAGCACGCGCTTGCGCTGGGAGATACGAATCATGAGGAGATCTCCTTCAAGTTTGTCATCCCTTAAAGCCCCACAATGCCTTAACCCGCGCTGAGCGGCTAGTGGCGCTCCAGATCGACATCGAGGTGCAATCTGCCTGTATCCCGGTAGCGTGCCAATGAGACAGAGACGACAAGCCGATGCTCGTTCTCGCGGTCGAGCGGATAGGTCTGTTCGTACTCGGCCAGAGTCTCGTAGTTGCGCAAGAACGCCGCGTAGGAAGCGCCATTCTCTTGTGCCGCCTCGGCTATTCGCTGTTCCGAATAGACCGCCGGTTCCTTGCGTTCGAGCGGGGCCGGAAGACAGGCCTCCAGTCGTCGCTTCACCGCCTCGAAATCGCGCTGGGCCTGCGCGTCCTCATCGGCGGCATAGCTCCAGTCGCAATTGATGTTGAGTTCTTCGCCCGGGCCATAGAGGTCGCAATTCTCGGCCCCGCGCACCGCGTCGGCAGCGCCGTTGATGGTCACGTCGATGGTGCCCGCGCCGTTGATGGTGGCGCCGATGCCCTTCAATCGCTTGGGATTTTGGGCAAGCATCGCGTCGATCACCGGGCAAGGGCCCGCTGCCGCGACAGCTCCGGGCATCGCCAGCGCGGCGAGCGCCAGCGGGAGCGCCTTAGCTGTGGCCCGCATCGGCCCCCGACGCGATGTCGGGAAGCCCGGCCTGCGCCTCGCCGTCAGCCGGACCGCCCTTCAGCACGAAGCGGCGGTCGCAATAGCCGCAGTCGACATAGCCGTGCTCGTCGATTTCGAGGAACACGCGCGGGTGGCCGAGCGCCGCCGGGCGAAAGCCCGCGCCGCCGCGGATGCCGGTCGCGCCGTCGCAGGACACGCGGTGGGTCTCGACCAGCAGGGTTTCGGGAGGAGGAATGCTCATGACCCTGCCGATACAGTTGCCGGGGCACGAGTTCAATTGCCTTTGCAGGCGCGCTTGCCTAGGCGAAAGGCCATGTCCGCCGAACCCGCGATCCGCATCGACAACCTCGTCAAGCGCTATGCCCCTGCCAAGGGTGCCAAGGGCGCGATGACGGAAGGCAAGCTCGCGCTGGGCGGAGTGAGCTTCGATGTACCCCAAGGCTCGATTTTCGGCCTGCTCGGGCCCAACGGCGCGGGCAAATCGACGCTGATCAATATCCTTGCCGGGCTCGTCAACAAGACCTCGGGCACGGCCGAGATCTGGGGCTTCGACATTGATCGCAACCGCCGCAACGCCTCGCGTTCGATCGGGATCGTGCCGCAGGAGATCGTGTTCGACCCCTTCTTCACGCCCTTCGAGGTGCTCGAAAATCAGGCCGGTTTCTACGGTATCCCCGCCGCCCTGCGCCGGTCCGAGGCACTGCTCGAGGCGGTGCGGCTTGCCGACAAGCGCAACGCCTATGCCCGCACGCTCTCGGGCGGCATGAAGCGGCGGCTGCTGGTGGCCAAGGCGATGGTCCATACGCCCCCCATTCTGGTGCTCGACGAGCCCACCGCCGGGGTCGATGTCGATTTGCGCCGCCAGTTGTGGGAGCTCGTCAGCGAACTCAATCGCGAGGGCGTGACCGTGGTGCTCACCACCCACTACCTAGAAGAGGCCGAGGAACTGTGCGACCGGATCGCGATCATCAACCACGGACAGCTGATCGCCGACAAGCCGACCCGCGAGCTGGTCGGCATGGCGCGCGAGAAGGTCGTCGCGGTCACTGCGGCCGAGGATCTCGCCGCCGCGCCCGCTCACGAGGCCTTCGGGAAGGTCGAGTGGGACGGTGCGCGCGATGTTGCGGTGACCTATGACAAGGACCGCCTCAATGCCGGGCAGGTGCTCGCCATTCTGCAGGCGCAAGGTCTCGTGATCGCCGATGTGACGACGCGCGAGGCCGATCTCGAGGATGTGTTCGTCCAGCTGACCGCTGCGGACTAAGCGCCGCTGGCCAGGCTGCACCGCGTTTCAGGTAGGGGTAGGCTCGCCCCGATTGGCACCCTCGGAGCGGCGCTTGCGCCAACGGCGGCGCCCACGACGCTCGATCGGCGCTTCGCAATGGCGACAGATGCCGACGTAGCTGTGGCCGGTCCATTTGACATCGCGGCGCATCGGCTCATGCTGGTTCAAGCGGCACGCAATGAAACGTAAAACGGTCATGGACAAGGGCGTCCCGGTGAGAGGTTAGGCAGGCTACAGCTTTTCCTTCAACCCGATGGCGCGCTCCGATTCTGTTTTGGGCGCCGCTCTGCCAGCCATGTAGCATCATGTTGCAGCGCAACCTAGCGGGAAATACGTAGGCCCCTAACCAAAGTTAAGTAGATTCATTGGCTCTTGCCGCTGCCCGATTTGCGCGGCAATGCGCCAAGATGATGACGGACGATGCCCCGGTGCAGCCGCATGATGTTGTTGTGATCGGCTCGGGCGCGGCGGGGCTGACTGCGGCGCTCGCGCTGGCCCAGAGCGCCCGCGTGCTGGTGCTCGCCAAGGGCTCGCTCACCGGCGGGTCGACCGCCTGGGCGCAGGGCGGGATCGCCGCGGTGCTCGATGCGGGCGACACGTTCGCCGATCACATCCGCGACACGATGGTGGCAGGCGCAGGCCTCAATGACCGGGCGACGGTCGAATTCGTGATCGAGCGCGCGCCGGCCTCGATCGACCGGTTGTGCGAACTCGGCGTGCCGTTCAACCGTGAGGCCGAAGCGCTGCACCTCACCCGAGAGGGCGGCCATTCGCACCGCCGCATCGTCCATGTCGATGATGCGACCGGCTGGGCGGTGCAGGAAGCGCTGCTCAACGCGGCCGAGGCCAATCCCAACATCACCCTATTGCCCGGGCGCACCTGCATCGACCTCATCACCGACCGCCACCGCGAGCACTTCTCCGCCGCGGGCCGCGTGTGGGGTGTCTACGCGCTCGACGAGACGATGGGCCGTGTCGAGCGCCATGTCGCGCGCGCCACCATCCTTGCCAGCGGGGGTGCGGGGCGCGTGTACCAGTTCTCGACCGCCCCGCGCGGCGCGACCGGCGATGGCATCGCGATGGCATGGCGAGCGGGCGCGCGGGTCTCCAACATGGAGATGATGCAGTTCCACCCGACCTGCCTCTACCATCTCGAAACCAAGAATTTCCTCATCACGGAAGCCGTGCGCGGAGAAGGGGGCCGGCTGATCAACCCGCGCACCGGCAAGCGCTTCATGACCTTCTACGACCCGGAACGGATGGAGCTTGCCCCGCGCGATGTCGTGGCCCGCGCCATCGACGCTGAGATCAAGCGCTTCGGTCTCGATTACGTCCACTTGGATATCAGCCACGAGGACCCGGACTTCGTGCGCGGGCACTTCCCGACCATCTACGACAAGCTGATGGGCCTCGGGATCGACATGACGAAGGCGCCGATTCCGGTCGTGCCTGCGCAGCATTACACCTGCGGCGGGGTGGTGGTGGATCTGGCCGCGCGCACCGACATTCCGGGCCTGTGGGCGGCGGGCGAGTGCACCGAAAGCGGCCTCCACGGCGCGAACCGGCTGGCATCCAACTCCCTCCTCGAATGCTTCGTCTTCGGCGAGGCGGCGGCGCAGGACATTCTTGCGAAGTGGGACACGCTGGAGGCCCCGCCTGTGATCCTCCCGTGGGACGAAAGCCGCGTGACCGACTCCGACGAGGAAGTCGTCATCAAGCAGAACTGGACCGAAATCCGCCGCTTCATGTGGAACTACGTCGGCATCGTGCGCACCACCAAGCGGCTGGA
>JAIYEK010000085.1 GCA_027487015.1 Erythrobacteraceae bacterium
TCGGCCCATCGGGATGCCGATCATGCCGAGCAGCTTCTCGCGCTTCTCCGGCGTGTCGGTGCCCATGCATTCATCGAAATTCTCGGTCGGCACAGGACCGGGCGCAACCGCGTTGACCCGTATCTTGGGCGCGACCTCGACCGCGAGGGTCGAGGTGAGGCTGTTGACCGCTGCCTTGGCCGCGCCATAGGGCCCGTTCTTGACCTGCGGCCCAAAGGCCGAGCGCGACGAGATATTGACGATCGCGCCTCCAGCCTCGGCCATGTGGCGCGCAGCCACGCTTGAGCCCATCCACACCGCTTTCAGATTGAGCGCGATCTGCGCGTCGAAGTTTTCTTCCGGGGTGCGGGTCAGGTAACGCGGCGTGCCGTCAGGGATGCCGCCCGCGTTGTTGACCCAGATCGTGAGTTTGCCCAGCGCGGCGACGGTCTGCTCAGCCAACCGTTCGAGCGCGGCGGCATCGGTCGCATCGGTCGCCAGCGGCAAGGCGCGGCGGCCCAGCGCGGTGATCTCGGCGGCCACAGCATCCAGATCAGCCTGGGTGCGCGAGGCCAGCGCCACATCCGCCCCCGCCTCGGCCAAGGCAATCGCAATGGCCCGGCCGATGCCTTTGCCCGCGCCGGTAACCACAGCAACCTCGCCATCAAGGCGAAACCGGTCCAGAATTCCCATGAGGCCTCATCCCTGCGCATGTGTTGCCCCATGCCTACGGCCAGCGCGCATAAGGGACACTGGCGGTTCAAATAGTCGCACAGCGGGCTGGCAGCGACGGATTCGCCTTCCGGGCGCCGACTGCACTCCGGCAGCCCGCGCCAAAAAAGCCCGGAGCCTTGCGGGCTCCGGGCTCTCGTTGGGCCGCCGCTTCAGGGGAAAAGCGGCGGCACACGGGACCGAGGGGTTTAGCGCAGCAGCGACAGCACGTTCTGCTGCGACTGGTTCGCCTGGGCGAGCATCGCGGTCGAGGCCTGGCCGAGGATCTGGGCCTTGGCGAGCGCGGTGGTTTCGGCCGAGTAGTCGGTGTCCTGGATCCGCGAACGCGCGTCGGTCAGGTTGGTCGAGACGTTGGTGAGGTTGTTCACCGCCGACTGGAGACGGTTCTGGCTGGCACCCAGCGTTGCACGCGTGGTCGAGATGCTCTCGATGTCGGCGTCGATGTCGGTCAGGGCAGCGCGGGCTGCGGTACCGTCGGTGCCGGTCACGTCGAACGAACCGGCCGCGCCGCCACCGGCGGTCAGAGCGGTGAGGTCGTCGAGGGTGATGTCGACGGTGTCGGCAGCGTTGGCACCGGCCATCACGGTGACGGTGGCGACCGAACCATCGAACAGCTGGACGCCGTTGAATTCGGTGTTGGACACGACCTGGCCGATCTGTGCGGTCAGTTCGTCGACTTCGACCTGGATGTTGTCGCGGTCGGTGTCGGCGTAGGTGTCCGAACCGGCCTGGACCGCCAGTTCACGGACGCGCTGCAGCATGTTGGTCACTTCGTTGAGCGCACCTTCCGCCGTCTGGGCGAGGCTGATGCCGTCGTTGGCGTTGCGAACGCCCTGCTGCATGCCGCGGATCTGCGAGGTCATCGAGTTGACGATCGCAAGGCCGGCAGCGTCGTCGGCAGCGCTGTTGATGCGCTTGCCGCTCGACAGACGCTCCATCGAGGTGCCGAGCATCTTGCCCGCCGTAACGGCCGAGTTGGTGGCGCGCATCGCCGAGGTGTTGGTGTTGATCACGTTCATTGTTCAAACTCCCGAATGGTCAGGCAGGACGAACAAGCCCGTCGCTGCTGGCCCTAAGAGCGGCCGGCGGCGGAGATGTTTAAGCCTGAAAAATATTGGCTGAAATTCAGTGGCTTGAACGGACGTCGCCGCGTCCACCCCCGCCGCCCCGCGCCGCAGTGGTGATCCGCGCTCTTGCCGCCTTAGGGGAAGCTACGGGGGCTTAAATTTGCCTCGTGTCCAGCCTGTATGCGGCACAGGATTGCCGTGACCAGACACGAGACCAACCATTCAGGGGCAAACATGATGCAACCGGCGACCGGACTGACGCGCCGCACCGGGGCGGAGCCGCAGGCGGCTGTGCCTGCGCCCGGCGCGCATGATATCCTCATCAATATGACCGTGCCGCTGATGGGCGGCAGCTGGCAGCGCGACCGGATCGTGCTGGGCGATGCGATGCCCCCCGCGCTGGCCGCAGGGGTCGCGCGCGGCGGCAAGATCGCCATCGCGCTGACCCACGCCGAGACCCCCGCGCTTGCGCTGGCGGGAACGGGCCGCATTGCGCTTGCCTATGATCCGGCGATGCTGGCCGAAGCGCGTGCGGCGCTGATCGCGGCCTCGGCGCAAGGGGGTTGGCCGGTGGCGGGCGATCCGCAGTCACTGGCGCTGCTGACGCTGGCCGAACGCATTGCGGCGAGCGACATTCCCGTGCTGCTCGAAGGCCCGACCGGGACCGGCAAGGAAGTGCTCGCCCGCTTCGTCCACCGGCTCTCGGCGCGCGCGCAAGGCCCGTTCGTGGCGGTCAACTGCGCCGCGATGCCCGAAGCCATGCTCGAGGCGCTGTTGTTCGGCCACCGCAAGGGCGCCTTCACCGGCGCGGCCGAGGCGGGCGAGGGCCTGTTCCGCGCGGCCGACGGCGGCACGCTGCTGCTCGACGAGGTAGGCGAGCTCCCGCTGGCGCTCCAATCGAAGATGCTGCGCGCGCTGCAGGAGGGCGAGGTGCTGCCGCTGGGCGCGACCAAGCCGCTCAAGGTCGATGTGCGCGTGGTCGCGGCGACCAACCGGCGCTTGGCTGCCGAGGTCGAGGCAGGGCGCTTCCGCGAGGACCTGCTTTACCGCCTCAACGTGTTCCCCTTGGCGCTCCCTGCCTTGCGTGACCGCCCGGGTGACATCGCCCCGCTCGCCTTCGCCATGCTGCTGCGCCACGCGGGCGCGCCGAGCCAACCCGGGTGGCTCTCACCCGATGCGCTCGCCGCGCTGGAGGCCCACCCTTGGCCCGGCAATGTCCGCGAGCTTGAGAACGTCATCCGACGCGCGATCCTGCTCGCCGGCAGCGCGGCGGCGATCGTGCCCGATCACATCGTCTTCGACACAGCAGTGCGCCCGATCGCCTCGAACGGCATCGCGGAGAGCGCCCCTGCTCTCACCCGCGTCACCGCCCCGCGCTCGCTCTCCGACGTTGCCTTCGCTTCCGAGGCGCGGGCGATCCTCGAGACGCTTGCCAGCAACGGCGGCAACCGCGCCGCAACCGCGCGCATGCTCGGCATCTCGGAACGCACGCTGCGCTACCGCCTCGCCTCGATGCGCGGCGCGGGGCTGATCGCGGCAGGAGGTGCGGCATGAGCGCGCTCAGGGTCGGGTTCGGCGTCGAGGACGTGATGGCGCTGCGCAGTCAGGTGCTCGCCCGCAGCGCTGCCTTGCGCGATGTGCGCGCGGCGAGCGAGGCGAGCGGCGTGCTTCAGGCCCCCGGCCGGGCGCCGGGTGCGGGCTTTGCCGATACGCTCAACAATGCGCTGAAGCAGGTGAGCGCGGTGCAGGACCACGCCGGCAACATGCAGGTCGCCTACGAACGCGGCCAGGTTACCGACATCGCGCAGGTGATGCTGGCGCGGCAGGAGGCGGGCGTCGCCTTCGAGGCCACGCTGCAGGTGCGCAACAAGCTGCTCAACGCCTATCAAGACATCATGCGGATGGGGGGCTGATAGATGGCCGACGCGCTTCCCGTCCCCGCCGATCCGCCGGGCCTGCCTGCCGCGCCGCCCGCTGCGACCGGCTGGCGCACCATGCTGCCTGCGCCCATGCAAGGCTTCGTCAGCCAGCCCGCGCTCGCCCGCGCGCTGCCCGCTCTGGGCGCGCTTGGCGCGGTCGCCGCGGCGGCCGGCTTGTGGATGGCGATCTCCTCCGGGCCTGATCGTGTGCTCTACACCAGCCTGACGGATGCCGAGCGCGCCAAGGTGGTCGAAACGCTCGAAGGCGGCGGGATCGCCTATTCGATCGACAACAGCACCGGCGCGGTCAAGGTCTCCGAGAACGACGTCTATCGCGCCAAGATGCTGGTTGCGAGCAATGCCGGGATCGCCGCGCCCGAAGGCGCCGAAGCGATGCTCGACGCGATGCCGCTCGGCACCTCGCGGACGCTGGAGGGCGAACGCCTGCGCCTCGCGCGCGAACGCGAGCTGATGCTGACGATCAAGGAGATCGACGGGATCGAAAGCGTGCGCGTCCACCTCGCCACCCCCGAACGATCGGTCTTCGTGCGCGAGAACAATGCGCCGTCGGCTTCGGTGATGGTGCGGCTGGTGAGCGGGCGCAGCCTCTCGCCGGAGCAAGTGGGCGCGATCGTCAATCTCGTCGCCGCCAGCGTGCCGGGGATGAGCCCCGATGCAGTGCGCGTGGTCGACCACAACGGGCGGCTGCTCTCCGATCCCAAGAACCAGACCGGCGAGGGCCTCGATCTCCAGCGCGAGCACGAGATGAAGCTGCGCGAACAGCTCGATGCGCTGCTGCTCCCGCTGCTGGGCGAGGGCAATTTCTCCGCCCAGGTGCAGGTCGAGCTCGAAAAGACCGAGGTCACCACCGCGCGCGAGACCTATGAAAAGGAAGGCGTGGTCCGCACCGAGAGCGAGCGGAACGCGCAGAGCACTGGGGGAACGCCCGCAGGGGGCGTGCCGGGCGTGCCCGCCAACACCCCGCCACCGCAGGCGCAGCTCGTCAACGGGCCGCCGCAGCCGACCACGCCTGCTCAGCCTTCCACCAGCACCGAAACCGCCACCGACCGCGCCTATGAACTGGGCCGCGAGGTGGCCGTCACCACCGCCGGGCCGGGGGCATTGAAGAAGCTCTCGGTTGCCGTCGCGGTAAGTGACAAGGCGCTCAAAGCCGCCGCCCCGATGACCCGCCAGCAATTGCAGGCGCTGGTCAGCGCGGCGGTGGGCGCCAACACCCAGCGCGGCGATACCGTGCAGGTCGTCGCCAGCAAGTTCGAGCCCGCCGACCTCGCGCCGCCCGCCTTCTACGAAGAGCCGTGGTTCGCGATGCTGGTGCGCTACGGCACGGCGCTGATCGCGGTGCTGCTGGTGCTGCTGCTCGCGGTGCGCCCGCTGATCGGCAAGCTGCGCGGCGGCGACGCCAAGGGCAAGGGCGCGGTTGCGGATGCGACCGAAGGGGACGCGCCGCTCGCGCTCGCGGCCGATGGCGAGGATGCGGCGGCGGGCGACAACGCCCCGCTTGGCGACACCGATAGCGGCGTCGCGCTCACCGATTTGCCGCGCCAGGTCGAACTCGCGCGGAAGCTTGCGGCGCAGCAGCCCGAACGTGCGATCGAGGCGCTCCAGCGGATGCTCGAAGCCCCCGATCCCCGCAGCGATCAGGCGGAGGCGGCCTGATGCCCGAGGAAGATTTCGGCACCGGCCTTCCCCCCGGCCCGCCGCCCGCACTGCTCAGCCGGGTCGACCGCGCCGCGGTGTTCCTGATGCTGCTCGGCGACGAGGAGGCGACCGGGCTCCTGTCGCGCCTCTCGCCGGGCGAGCTCGAAAAGCTCGGCGCGGCGATGATGGCGCTGGGCGAGATCGAACAGCCGCACATGGCCGAAGCGCTCGCCGATTTCGCGGGCGAGGCGGCGCGCGAGATGCTGCCGGTGCGCGGCCGGGGTGACCGGGTGCGCACGCTACTCGACAAGGCGCTCGGCCCCGCGCGCGCGGAAAGCATGATGCAGCGGATCGAGCCCGAGGCCGCGCCGCGCAGCCTCGAACTCGCCAAATGGCTCGCGCCGGGCGTGCTGGTACGCCTGATCCTCGACGAACACCCCCAGGTGATCGCCGCGCTGCTGTTGCTGATCGAGCCCGAGCCCGCCGCCGAAGTGCTCGCGATGCTGCCGCTGGAATTGCAGACGCTGGTGGTCGAACGCGTCGCCAAGAGCGGTTCCATTTCCGCCACCGCCATCTCCACCATCGACACGCTGCTGACCCAGCGAATCACCGCGACCTATGGCACTGCCGCGCTGATGCTCGGCGGCCCGCGCGATGCGGCGAACCTCATCAACCTTGCCGCGGGCGAGCTGCGCAACACCGTGCTCCCCGCGATCGCCGAACGCGATGCGCCGCTGGCGGAAGGGATCGAGGAGGAGCTGTTCACCTTCGAAATGCTGTTCGAACTCGATCCGATGTCGATGGGCAGGCTGCTGCGCGATGTCGACAACGAGAAGCTGGTCGACGCCCTGAAGGGCCTCAAGGAGCCCGACCGCGCGCCCTTCTTCGCGGCCATGTCGAGCCGCGCGGCGGACGGTGTGCGCGACGAGATCGAACTGCGCGGCCGTCTCGCCAAGAGCGATGTCCTCGCGGCGCAGAAGGCGATCGTCGAGATCGCACGGGGGCTGGCCGACGAAGGCGAGATCGTGATCGGGAGCGGCAATGGCGAATTTGTCTGATTGGCTGGGCGCGTTTGCTGCCGAGCCGGAGCCTGACCTCCTCGATGAGGACGCAGGCCCCGGCTGGCTCGCGCAGCTGGGTGAGAGCGCAGGCTTCCGCGAGGCGCCGCTGTTCGGCGCGCCCGAGGAGCCTGCCCCTCCGCCGCCTGAACCCGCGTCCGACGCGCCCCCATCCGATCCCCATGCCGAGGCGCTCGCACGCGCTTATGCGGATGGCATAGCCGCAGGCCGCGCTGCCGCCGAAGCCGAAGGCGAGGCGCTCGGCCGCCGCCAGCGGACCTTGCGGCTGACCTTTCGCACGCTCGACGAAGCCGCCTTGGAGGTGCTCGCCGAAGACCTTGCGGCCACGGTCGAGACGCTGTGCGCAGGCGTGCTGGGCGAAGCGGCGCGCGCGCCCGAGGGCTTGCGCGAACGCTGCAAGGCTGCCGCCCGCCGCATCGGCGGCGCGGCCGACACACTGGTTCTGCACCTCCACCCCGAAGATATCGGCCTGATCGACGCGGGCGCGCTCGCCGCGATGCGGCTCGCGCCCGATCCCGCGCTCGAACCCGGCAGCGTGGTGATCGCGGGGCCGGACGGCTCGGTCGCCGATGGCCCTGCCGAATGGCGCCGCGCGATTGCCGCCGCGGTGCGCGGATGATCGCCGAACTCCAGCTCGACCTCGCCCGGATGCGCATGGCCCCCGTCGCGAGCGGCCCGGTGCTGACGGGGCGGGTGGTCACCTGCGATGGCGGGCTGATCGAGGTCGCCGGGTTGCCGCTCCCGGTCGGCTCGCTTGGGCTCATCGAGGGCGAGGCGGGCGCGGAATGCCTTGCCGAGGTGATCGGCTTTCGCGCGGGCCACTCGCTGATGATGCTGCTCGGCGATGCGATGCTGCTGCGCCCGCAGGCGCGGGTGCGCGCGCTCGGCTCGCCCGGCGAGGTGCGCGTCGGCGAGGCTCTGCTGGGGCGGGCGGTCGATGCGCTCGGTGCGCCCATTGACGGCGGCCCGCGGCTCGATCTGCCGCAAGCCTGGCCGCTCGGCGGGCGGCGAGAGGGGGCGCTGGAGCGCGCGAGTGTAGGAGAACCCTTCGATTGCGGGGTGCGCGCGATCAATGCGCTGGCCGCGATGGGCGTGGGGCAAAGGCTTGGGATCATGGCCGGATCGGGCGTGGGCAAATCGGTGCTGGTCGATACCATCGCGGGCCACGCAGTCGCCGATGTCACCGTCGTCGCGCTGATCGGCGAGCGCGCGCGCGAGGTGTCGGACTTCGTGGGCCGCCACATGGGAACGCACCACAAGGGCGCGATCGTGGTGGTCGCGGTGCCCGCTGATCACGCCCCCAACCTGCGGCTGAGGGCGGCGCAATATGCCTGCGCGATTGGCGAATACTTCCGCAGCCAAGGCAAGCGCGTGCTGCTGATCCTCGACAG
Source organism: Erythrobacteraceae bacterium (assembly GCA_027487015.1). Lineage (GTDB taxonomy): Bacteria > Pseudomonadota > Alphaproteobacteria > Sphingomonadales > Sphingomonadaceae > Erythrobacter. The sequence goes on from JAIYEK010000085.1 coordinate 7,827, forward strand.
CCTCACCCGCGTCGCCCACGCCGCGCGCGAGCTGGCGCTGGTGCTGGGCGAGCCGGGCGCGGCGCGGGGCTATCCGCCTAGCGCGCTCGCGGCGATCACGCGGCTGGTCGAGCGCGCCGGCAATTCCGCGCGCTCCGGCGGGGCGGTCACCGGGATCTACACCGTGCTCGCCGATGGCGACGACACCAACGACCCCGTGGTCGACACCGCGCGCGCCATTCTGGATGGCCACATCGTCCTCTCACGCGAGCTGGCGGCGCGGGGGCATTATCCGGCGATCGACATTCCCGCCTCATTGAGCCGGGTGATGGACGATATCGTCCCGCGCGACGTGCGCGAGGCCGCGCGGCGGCTGCGGGCGCTGATCGCGGCGCGCGAGAGCGGCCGCGATCTGGTGATGATGGGCGCCTACCGCGCCGGGGGCGACCCGCTGCTCGACGAGGCGCTGGCGCTCAGCGGTCCGATTGACGCCTTCCTCACCCAGCCGCGCGGCGAGGCGGTGGCCCTCGCCGACAGCCACCGCGAATTGCTCGCGCTGATGGGGCCGACGGTTGCGTGAAGCCCGCCGCCTCGCCCTGCTCAAACGCCAGAGCCTGATCGCCGAGGTCGCGCGGAAGCAGGCGCTGCGGGCGCTGGCCGAGGCGTTGGAAGCCGAGGCGCGTGGGCAGGCGCTGGCCGCGCGCAGCTTGCGGCTGGTCGCGGCGAGCGCGGCGCGCGAGGGGGAGACAAGCGGCGCGGCGCTCGCCCAGCGCTCCGCCTTCACCGCGGGGCTCGCGCAGCTCGCTGCCAATGCCGGGGACGCCGCGCGCGATGCCGCCCGCCAGCGCGAATGGCAATCCGAGGCGCTCGCCCGGACCGAGACCCGCGCCAAGCGCCTCGCCGAGATGGGCGTCGAGGCGCGCACCGCGCTTGCCTCCGCACAGGAACGCCGCGCGGCGGCGCGCGAAATGCCGCTGGCACGCAAGTTGCACAGCCGCAGCGACGACTGACCCCGCCCCTTTCTCCTGCGCGACGAGGATGACGCCCGACGTGACCAGCCTGCTCCCTCTCCTCCCCGAAATGCCGCGGCTTGCCGCCACCGATGCGCTGGCTGGCGCGCCCGCCTCCGCGCTTGCGCCCGGGGGAGGAGCGGCGGCGCCCGATTTTGCCGGGCTGCTCGAGGCCCTCGCGGCGCCGCCGCCAGCGCCTGCGCCTGCATCGCCAGTTGCGGTGGGGCTCGCGCCTCTGCCCTTAGGCACTGCTCCAGCCCCAGCACCCGCGCTGGAGGCTGGCGACACCCCGCCCCCGGTCCAGCCCCCGCTGATCGCCGCGCCGCGCGCCGAGACCCCGCCTGCGACCGCGCTCGCCGCGTGGCCGACCGGCAAGAACCTGCCGGAGCCGGGCGCGCTCTTGCCGCTCGCCCTGCCGCTTGCTGCGCCTGCTGAGGCAGACCCCTCGACACCGCCGCCGGTGGAGCGCCCGTTCGCCGCGCCTGAACCGCTCCCCGGACTCGTAATGGTTCTGCGCTCCGCTGTGCCTGACGAGCCCAGCGCCGATGCGCTCCCCGCCCCGCTCCCCGATACCGATGCGGCCGAGCGGCCGGTGCCCCCGATCCACGCGCGCGTGCGCAGCCTTGATCCAGCCGCACCGGTGCTCGCTGCCCCGGTCGAGTCCGCGCCTGCGCCAGGGGACGAAGCAGCACTCCTCGCCGAGCCTGTACCGGCTGCGGACCTCACGCTGATGCAGGCGGTTGCCCCCGACCCCGGAATCGCGCCGCAGCCAATCGCGCCGGTGCTGACCTTCGTTCCGGTGCTGACCGATGATGCGGTGGCTGCGCCCCTTGCGCCCGCAGCAAGTGCGGCGCGCGCGGCTGCCCCGACCGCTGGCCCGGTGGCCGCTGCCCCGATCGCCGCTGCGCTACCGGTGCCCCCTGCCGCTCGCCCCGCGCCCGCTGCCTCTAGCCTTGCCGCCCCTTCCAGCGCGCCGACGGCTGCGGCCCCAAGCCCGATGCAGGCGGGTACGCCCGCAGCCCCGACCGTGTCCCTTGCGACGGACGCGGGCACAGAGACGGCGGAAGCCGCTCCCGCTCCCGCCCCCACCCCCGCGCTCCCAGCGGAGACCGCGTCTGCCTCCACCTTCAGCACCCGCGCATCGCCCGATGCCGGAAACGCCGCGCCCGCACCGGCCGCCACTCTCCCCTCGAACCCCGCCCCTGCCCTGCCCCAGACCGCGGCGATCCTCCCCACCGAGCGCCCCGCCGATCCGCGCGCGGTGGCGGCGAACCCGCCCGCGCCGCAGCTTGAATCCACCATCGCTCAGGTCGGCGATATCCGTGAGGCCCTGCGCGCCGCGCGGCCCGCCATGACGCTTCAGCATGCCGAGTTCGGGGCGGTCTCGATAAGGCTCGAACCCGCCGCGCCCGACCAGTGGCGCGCGGTGCTGGCGAGCCGCGATCCGGGCTTCGTCCCCGCGATCCAGGCCGCGCTCGATGCCCGCGCCATCGCTGCCGCCGGCGACACCTCCACGAACTTCGCGGGCCAGCACGGGGCGCACCAGAACGGGACGGCCGACCACCGCTACGGGGCTTCCCCTAATGGGGGCCAAGGATCGCCTCAACCATACCTGGGCCAATCGGGATCGCGAGACGGCGAGGCTGCGCCGGACCACCGCCGCCCCTCCACCGCTGCCGCACTCGCGGCGCGCGCGGATGGCGAGGTGGAGGACCCCGCAGCCGCGTCCTCGGCATCGGGCGGGCTGTTCGCCTGATCGCCGATCGCGCGCGGGACACGATGTGGAGCTGACAGGGCATGGCAAAGGGTAAGGACAAGGCCGAGGGCGGCGACAGCGGCGGCAAGTCGGGCAAGGGCGGGATCATCAAGCTCGCGCTGGGCGCGGTGCTGCTGCTCGGCACTGGCGCGGGCGGGGCCTATGGCGCTTATGCGATGGGCCTGTTCGGCGAGAAGGGCGAGCACAAGATCGACGAGCCCAAGCTGGTGCTCAAGGACGAGGAAGACCCCTACGCCCCGCCCTCCAAGGACAAGGACAAGGAAGGCGCCCACACCGTCCACGGCGAGGGCGGCAGCAAGTACCGCACCGCCTATTATTCCTTCGAGGAGGCTTTCACCTCCAACCTCGCGGATTCGCCCGGGCTGATCCAGGTCGAGATCGCGGTCTCCACCCGCCGCGATGGCCGCGTGCTGCAATGGGTCAAGACCCACGAGCTCGCGATCCGCTCGGCGATCCTCGGCCAGCTGGCCGCGACCACCGAGGCCGAGGCCTATGATGTCGAGGGCAAGAAGAAGCTCGCCGCACGGCTGACCAAGGCGGTCAATCAGGTGCTGGAAGAACAGGAAGGCTTCGGCGGGATCGACGCGGTCGTGTTCAAGGGATTCCTCGTCCAATGAGGATGGGCAGCGATTTCGCGCCTGCGCGCGCAGCTGCGGTGCACTGCGCCGAGCTCACCACGCGCGGCCCCCGCCCGGAGGAAAGTGCTGCGCTGATGGCGGCATGGCGGCGCGATCTGGCGCGGCTCTTGGCCGATGACCTTTCGGGGCTGCTGTCGGGCGACCGGCTCGATGTCAGCATCACCGATCCCGAGCGCCTGACCGGCGCGGATGCGCTGCGCAGAATAGGCATGCTCGCCGCCAACAGCCTGATCCGCTGCGGCGCGACCGCCGAGACCGCGCTGCTCAGCTTCGATTTTGCCACCGCGATTGCGCTCACCGACCGCAGTTTCGGCGGGGACGGGCGGGTGACGGGCAATGTCCCCGAGGCCCTGCCGCGCTCGGCCGCGCTGCTGGTCGAGGAAACCGCGACGATGATCGCGGGCGCCATCACTGCGGCAAGCTATGGCGACATGCCGCCGCCCGCAGGGGCCTCGACGCGGGGCGAAGTGATCGTGCGCAGCGAGAGCGCGGCGCGATTGAAGCCCTTCGCGCTCGATGCCCAGACGCTGTTCTTCGTGGTCGAGATCGCCAACCGCCAGGGCTGCACCTGGCGCGCTGCGCTCGCCGTCTCGGCAGAGCGGATGGCGCGGCTGCTGCCGGGCGGCGGGCGGCGCCTGCGCCCGCGCGGGCCCCGTGCGGCGGCGAGCCCGCTGGCTGCGCCTTTTGCTGATGTGCCCTTGCCGCTCCATGTGGTGCTGGCTGAATTCGACCTCTCGCTGACGCGGCTCCAGAGCCTTGCGCCGGGCGACACCATCCCACTCGCCATGGGAAGGCAGGTGCCGCTGCTGGCGGGCGAGACGCTGGTTGGCCACGGCGCGGTCGGCACCGCCGAGGACCGCATGGCGATCCGCCTCACCCGCATTCCCCAATCCGTTCAGCCTGAAGGTGTCGCACCATGACTGCTTATCAACCCGCCGCTTTCGCCCGTTTCGGCGATGTCGCCGTGCGTCTCTCGGTCGAGCTTGGCCGCACCGAGATGCCCCTGCGCGATGTGCTGATGCTGGGCGAGGGGAGCACCGTGACGCTCGACCGGCTGACCGACGAGCTGCTCGATGTCACCGCCAACGGCCGCGTCATCGCGCGCGGCGAGGTGGTAGCGGAGAAGGGCCGCTTTGCCTTGCGGATCGTCAGCCTGGTGGGTGAGGACGGGCAGGAACTTCCGCCCTCCGGTGACGTCCCGGCTGCGGCTGCCGCCGATCCCGCGGTCCCGTCCGACGACGCGCTGTAAGCGGGCGGGGGTCGCGCCATGCTCGAATATCTCCTGCGCCTCGCGCTGCTGCTGCCGGTTCTGGCGGGGCTGATCTGGGGGAGCCTGTGGCTGACCCGCTGGCTCCAAACGCGGCTTGGCCAGACCCCCGGCGCGGGCGGCGGGCGGCAGCTGCAACTGATCGAGACCAGCCTGATCGCGCCGGGGATGAAGCTCGCCGTGGTGCGCTTCCGTGACCGCGAGATCCTGCTCGGCTGTACCCGGCAGGGGCTGGTGCGGCTGGGTGAGGCGCCGGTTACCACCGCGACGTTGCCGGAGAGCGAGTGATGCGCGCCGTGATTTACCGCGCGGGGCTTCTGTGTCTTGCCGCGTTAACCATGTTCTTGGCGGTCCCCGACCTTGCCCACGCCGCCGCACCCGCCGCAATTCCGGCCCCAGATCCGGTCGCGGCGGGCGTAGGCGCGGCGGTCGAGCGGGCCTTGGGCGATCAGGGCGCGGGCGATGACAGCCCCTTGAGCATGTCGCTCCAGCTCTTGGTGGTGATGGGCCTCCTGACCATCCTCCCCGCGCTGGTGCTGATGATGACGAGCTTCCTGCGCATCTTGGTGGTGCTTTCGATCCTGCGGCAGGCTTTGGGCTTGCAGGGATCGCCCCCGGGGCAGGTCCTGGCGGGATTGGCGCTGTTCCTCTCGCTCTTCGTCATGGCCCCGACCCTGGACGTGGTGAACGCGCAGGCGATCGCGCCCTATGCCACCGGAGCCCTCTCTGCTGATGCCGCGATCGGCAAGGCGGGCGAGGCCTTCCACGCCTTCATGATGGCGCAGACGCGCGAGGCGAACCTCATCATGTTCACCGACATGGCGGGCGGCGGCAAGTTCGCCAGCGGCGCGGATGTGCCCTTCTCGATCCTGCTCCCGGCCTTCGTGACGAGTGAACTCGAGACCGCCTTCCAGATCGGCTTCATGATCTTTCTGCCCTTCCTCGTCATCGATCTCGTGGTGGCGAGCGTGCTGATGAGCCTCGGCATGATGATGCTCTCGCCGACGATCATCTCGCTGCCCTTCAAGCTGCTCTTGTTCGTGCTGGTCGATGGCTGGGCGCTCTTGATGGGCAGCCTCGCGCTGAGTTTCGCCACGTGAGCGAGGACACCGCCCTCCTCGCGCTTGCCGACCAGACCTTGTGGGTCACTGCGCTGATCGCGGGGCCGGTGCTGATCGCGACGCTGGTGGTCGGCCTTGTGGTCGGGATCATTCAGGCGGCGACCTCGGTCAACGAGCAGACGCTCAGCTTCATCCCCAAGCTCGCGATCACCGCGCTGGTCTTCGTCGTGCTGGGCGCGGCGATGATGGGGTTGCTGGCGGACTTCACCCGCGAGATCATGGCGCAGGTCGCCAATCTGGCGCAATGAACACCCTCGACCTTGGCTTCGGCAGCATTGAGGCGCAGCTATGGGTGATCCTGCTGCTCTCGATCCGCAGCGGCGCCGCGCTGATGGCGTCGCCGATGATCGGCGGGACGGCGGTGCCGGTGCAATTGCGCATCCTGCTCAGCCTCGTGCTCGGCTATTTCGTCGCGAGTTGGGTCCCGCTGCCATCGCCCCCGCCGATGCTGAGCATCGCGGCGGTTCTGGCGGTGGTGCAGGAAGTGGCGGTCGGGCTGATGCTCGGCTTCGTGCTCCAGATCGCCTTTGCCATCCCCCTGATCGCCGCCGAGCAGATCGCGGGCACCATGGGCCTCGCCATCGCCACCTCGATTGACCCCGCGAGCGGCGCGCAATCGGGGGCACTGGGAACCTTCTTCGGCCTCGTCATGAGCCTGCTCTTCTACGCCACCGGCGCGCATCTGCTGTGGTTCGAGCTGCTGGTCGAAAGCTACCGCCTGCTCCCTGCCGGACAATTCGCATTCGGGGCGTGGCGGGCCGAGGCGGTGGTGATGTTCATGGGCTACGGCCTCGCGACGGCGGCCGCCATCGCGCTGCCGGTCGTGCTGGTGCTGCTGCTGGTGCAGATTGTGACCGGCCTCATCGCCCGCTCCGCGCCCTCGCTCAACCTCTACGCCCTCGGCCTTCCCGCCGGGGTGATCGCGGGGATCGCGGCGATGATTATCGCGCTCCCCGTCATGACCGCGCAGATGCGGGGCGCGATCGAAGCCGCCATCGAACAGTCCTCCGCCTTGATCCGCCCCGAGGCCCCGTAAATGGCCGAGGAAACCGCCGGCGAGAAGACCTTCGCCCCAACCCAGAAACGCCGCGAGGATGCCGCCAAGAACGGCGATGTCCTGCGCTCGCGCGAATTGGCGACCCTCGCCGCGACCGGCGCGGGGGTGCTGGCGCTGTGGGCGCTAGGTTCTTGGCTCAGCGAGGGGCTGGCGAGCGTCGCCCGCGCAGGCTTACAGTTCGACCGCGCTGCCCTCGACGGCTTCACCCCCGGCGCAATCATGGGCGACGCCGCGCTCGCCGCATTGCCGCCGGTGCTGGCGTTGGGGGCTATCGTCGCCCTCGTCACCACCGCCTCGCAATTGCTGCTGGGGCAGGACGGGCGCTGGATCGCGGGCAATGCCGGGTTCAAGGGGCGGCGGATCAATCCGCTCTCGGGCTTCAAGCGCATCTTCGGCACCCAAGGCCTGATCGAGCTTGCCAAGAGCCTCGCCAAGCTGGCGCTGCTCGGCGGGATCGCCTGGGTGTGGGCGAGGGACCGCGTGCCCGACCTGCTCGCCTTGGGCGCGATGCCGCTGGAGGCGCAGGTGGCGCGCGCCCTCGATGCCATCACCTCGCTGACCGCCGCGCTGCTCATCGGCTTCGCGGTGATCGCCGCGATCGACTACCCCCTCCAACGCTTCCAGCGCGACAAGCGGCTCAAGATGAGCCTTCAGGAAGTGCGCGACGAGAACAAGCAGTCCGAAGGCTCGCCTGAGATGAAATCGGCACGCCGCCAGCGCCAGCGCGATCTGGCGCGCGGGGGCGTGGCCAAGGCGATGAAGGAGGCGCAGTTCATCATCGTCAACCCGCTGCACTTCGCGGTGGCGCTGACCTACGACCCCGCCCGCGCGCCTGCGCCGCTGCTGCTGTGCAAGGGGCGCGGCGAGACCGCGCTCGCCATGCGCGAGATCGCGGCGGAGGAGGGCCTCCCCGTGCTCGAGTATCCCACTCTCGCGCGCGCGGTCTATTTCACCACCCGCCCGAACCAGATGGTGCGCGAGGAGCTCTATGTCGCGCTCGCCTCGCTGGTCGCTTTCGTGATGGCGCTGAAACGCGGCCAACGCCCGCGCCGCCCGGTGGTGGAGGTTCCGCAAGCGCTGCGCTTCGATGGCGACGGGAGGCGCGACAATCATGCTTAAACTTTGCCGCGAAGGGGCGTTCTGACCGTCATGGAAAGCGCAGGCTCATCGATTATCTCCGCTCTCGGTGCCGGCAGCGGCGTCGACTTCATCAAGCTCGCCTCGGACATTTCCGCGGCGAGCTTTGCGGCGCAGCGCGGGCAGATCACGGCGCGGCAGGAGGCGCTGACCGCGCAGGTCTCCGCGGCCGCGCAGCTGCGCAGCGCAATCACCGGCCTGTCGAGCGCCTTGGGCGAGCGCATCCGCACCGGCGACCTTGCCCCCAAGGGCGAGATCGCCAACACCGCTGTCGCCAAGCCGGTGGTGCCCGCCGGGACGAGCCCGCGTGGCAGTTTCAGCCTTGAAGTCACCCAGCTGGCGGCCTCACAGACGCTGGTCTCGCGCCAGCTCGCCAGCCGCGACGCGCTGGTGGGCGAGGGCACGCTGACGCTGCGCATGGGCACGGTCAGTGGCACCAGCTTCACCGCCGATGCGAGCCGCGCCGCGATCGACATCACTGTCACCGACACCGATACCCTCGCCACGCTCGCCACCAAGATCAACCAGGCGAGCGACGGGGCGGTGAGCGCCTATGTCGCCACCGGCACCGGCGGCGCGCAGCTGGTGATGAAGGGCAAGGACGGCGCGGCAAACGGCTTCCAGCTCGAAGCGACCGGCGCGGGCGGCGGCGCGGTGGCGGGCGATCTCGAGTATTTCGGCTGGACGCCTGCCAGCACCAATGGCGAATTGAAGGCCACCGCGCGCGATGCCGCCTTCACGCTCGATTCTGTGGCGATGACCAGCCCCACCAACCGCGTCACCGGCCTGCCCGGCGGTTTCGGCCTCACCCTCACCGGCACCAACACCGGCGCGCCGACCACCCTGACCTTCGCCAGCGACAATTCCGCGATCACCGCGGTGATGGGCGACTTCGTTGCGGCGCTCAACGATATCGTCACCCAGATCAACGATCTCGGCGCGCCCCTTGGCGGCGAGCTCGGCAATGATCCGGGCCTGCGCGAATTGCGCCGCGATCTCGGCCGGCTGGCGAGCCAGGTGGTGATGCCGGGTGCGACCGGCAGCGAACCGCGCACGCTGGGCGATCTCGGCCTGTCACTGAACCGCGACGGCACCTTCAAGCTCGACAATGCGCGCCTCACCCGCAGCATCGAGACCAGCCCCGATGCGGTCGCGGCGATGTTCACCACCGGCGCGACCGGCGTGTTCGCCACGTTCGACCGCTTCGCGCGCGAGAACAGCCTGACCACCGATCCCTCCTCGCTCGGCGGGTCGTTGAAGCGCTACGAGACGCAGAAGGCAGCCAACGACAAGCGCCTCGCCAAGATCGCCGAGCAGCAGGAGGCGCTGCGGGTGCGGCTCACCAGCGAATTCACCGCCTCCGAACGCCGGGTCGCGGCCTCGCAATCGACGCTGAGCTTCCTCCAGCAGCAGGTCGACATCTGGTCGAACAGCGATAGGTAAGGGGCCTCCCGTGATGCAGATGCTCAGCCGCAACCCCGCCGCCGCCTATCGCCGCGTGACGCTCGAAGCACGGATCGAGGCCTCGGGCAGCGCCGATCTGACGCGCATCTGTCTGGAGGAGGCGCAGGCCGCGCTCGGGCACGCGCTTGTCGCGGTGGAACGCGGGTCGTCAGCGCCTCGTGAGCCACTGGTACGCGCGCAGACGATCATGCTGTGGCTCGCCCGTTCGATCGCCCCGGACCACCCGCTGGGGCCGAGCCTGAAGGCCTTCTATGGCGGGCTGGCGGGGCAGGTTGGCGCGCAAATCCTACAGGCGGATGCGCGGGCGCTTGATGAAATCCGCAAGGATATCAGCGATGTGCTGGCGGCGGCGGGGTGATCCGGGCGCAATGTTTCACGTGAAACATTTGCGGAACATCACTTCTCGCCAATGAATTCCGCGATAATCCGCGCCGCATCTTCCGGGTCCTGAAACGGATGGAAGTGGGTCATGTCCGGCCGGTAGAGATCGGTCCCCTGCGGCAGGGTGCTGGCGAGTTCTGGCCAGGTCGGCGAACTCTTGAAGTCGTTCAATGTAGTGTACTTGGCGCGCACCACCAGCACCGGAATATCCACCCGCTTCGCCGCCTCCAGAATGCCCGGATTGCTGCGGCTCGAGGCATAGACGCTCGCCTCGACCTCGGGGGCGCAGGCCAGTTCCATGCCTTCCCCGTTTGCCGCGGGGACGAGGCCGTGGCGGCAATAATCCTCGAACACGCGGGCGTCGAACAGGTCGTAGGGATCGCGGGTGGCGAAACGTTCGATCATCGCCTCCGCACTCGCAAAATCGCGCTTGCGGCGGATCGCGGGGTGGGGGTTGTCGGCGGTGTAGAGCGCTTCCGTCGGCGCGTAGAATTCAGGCGCGAGGATGACGGGGTCGAACAGTACGAGGCGGGCGAAGCGGCGAGGGTTCTCGGCGGCGACTTGCAGCAGCGTGTGCGCCCCCATCGAATGGCCGATGCCGACTGCTCCGTTCAGGCCCGATTGGTCAAGAAATTCAGCAACATCGCTCGAAAGCACGCGCCAGTCGTCGATCGGTGCGGAGCGCGAGAGGCCGTGGCCGCGCAGGTCGATGGCGTGGACGCGATGCGCGGGGAATTGCTCGGCAATTGCGTCCCACACCCGTCCGTGAAAGCCGGTCGCATGGGCGAAGACCAGCGGCACGCCGCCCCCCTCGGAGGCCCATTCGTGGACGGCAAGATCGATCCCGCCGGTGGCGTAGAAGCGGGTTTCGGGTGCGGGGCGAGTGGTTGTCATGGCTTCGCGCACAACCGCATCGCTGCCCCCAAGTCAATCAGGCGCTTTTGAGAGGGGTTACTCCGCCGGCGCGGGCTCCGGCTCGGCCCCGCCACGGTTGCGCGCGAAGTTCAGCGCCTCGGCCAGACGGTCGGGGGCGATGATGTTGAGCGCGCCGAGATAGAGCGCCACGCCGATCGGCACCGCGATCCCCAGCGCCACCCAGTCCGGCACCGGTGGCATGCCCCGCAGCGCCAGCGCCACCCCGCCCGCCATCGCCAGCGCGGCGATCAGCGGCGGGAGCACGGCATGCATCAGGCCATCGAATCGCAAGCCGATGATCCGGCCCGAGAGCGTCACCGTGATCGCGGTCAGCACCGCCATCCCGCCGACCCAGCTCCATGCAAACCCCAGCAGCCCCCAGTGCGAGCCGATGAAATAGGCGCTGGTCATCACCACGCTGCCGATGATCGAGATCCTGAGCGCCGCCATAGGCACGCCGCGCGCGTTGGTGGCAGGGGCGAACAGGATCTGCAGCGTCATCATCGCCATCGCGCCGGCCATGATCGGGAGCAGCGGGGCGATCTCGGCCCAATGCTCGCCCAGCAGCACCGGCACCAGCACCGGGGCGACCACCGCGAGGCCGGCATAGGCGGGCAGGGCGACCATCATGACGAGGCGGATTGTCGCTAGCAGCGCGGTCGCCCCGAGCTCCGGCTGGCGGGCATAGGCGGCGTAGGCGACCTCGTTGATCGGCGGCACGAACTTCGCCGCGAGCAATTGCGCGAGGAACAGGCCGGTGGTGTAGACGCCAAGGCTGTGCGGATCGAGCACCCGGCCGGCGATCATCACGTCGGCCTGGCTCTGGACGAACCAGAACAGCTGGGTCGCGGTCATCACCCCGCCAAACCCTGCGATATGCCCGGCGCCGGCGAAACGGAAGGAGGGGCGGATCGGGGTGCCCGCGGCGCGGGTCATGCCGACCGCCTCGGTCACCATCATCGCCAGCGGCGCGGCAACCAGCGTCCACACGCCCCAGCCCGAGAGCGCGCCGGTGAGCGCCGTCCCTGCCCCTGCAATCGCCGCGAACAGCCGCACCTGCGCCGGGCGGCGGAAGTCCATCTGCCGCGACAGAATCGCGTGGGACAGCGCGGTGAAGGGAATCGCGAGGTAGAGCAGCGACTGCACCCTCAAGAGGTTCGCGACCATCGGCTGCTCGAACCACATGGCGACCAGCGGCGCGGCGAGGAACTGCACCAGCGCGAGGCCGCCATTGAGCAGCATCAGCATCCCCAGCGTCTGGCGCAGGCGCTCCTCGGTCACCTCCTCCTCGCGGATCAGCGCGCTAGCGAGGCCGTAGCCGTTCATGGTGTTGAGCAGCACCAGCATGACCTGCGCCATGGCGAAGAGACCATAGTCCTGCGGGGCGAGCAGGCGGATCACGACGAGGGTCGAGGCCCAGGAGACGAGCTGCGTCCCGATCTGGCTGCCCGAGCGCCAGATCACCGCGGTGCGCACTTGCGCTGCGAGCGAGGCGGTGGAGGGCTCAGCCATGCGCGAGGCTCCGGCGGTGGCAGGAAGGCGCAGCAATGGGCGCCAGCACCTCGCCCCACACCCGCGCCAGCAAGCGTGCGGCGGTGCGGTGTTTGACGAACAATAGGTCGACGAAATCGTAGGCGGCCTCAGCCCCCATTTCGCGCTTGTAGCCGCTGTCGCCCGCGCCCAGATCGACGCGCGATTGGCCCGCCTTCAAGGCGTCGGTGACAGCGCGGTGGTTGGCGAGCTTGCCGACCTCGGCCTTGGCGAAATCGCTGCGATAGGTCCCGGCGATGCCGTAGCGCACCGGCCCGTCGTCAAGGTCGAAGCTGAAGGCGACCGCGCGGCCGGAGACGGACAGGATCGTGGCGCAGAGCATCTCGGCTAGCACCGGATCGGCGAGCACCGCGCGCCATGCGGTGCGGCGGCGCGGGCCCAGGAACTTGGCGCCGCTCGCATCGGTCTTCGCGGCGATCCAGCTGGCGGCCTCGACTGCGGCGAGCTCGTCCAGCACCGCGTCATTCCAGTCGCTCCCGCGCACATGGCGCCATGCGACCGGGCCGTGGGAGGCAAGGCGGCGTTCGATCCGGGCGAGGCGCGCGGCGGTCGATCCGCGCGGCCAACCGCCTTGGCGGCGCGCGGCATCGAGGTCGATCACCCAGCTGGTACCGGCGGCGCGCGACAGCACGCTCCAGCGCGCGCGCTGCGCGGCCTCGACGAGGCGCGAGGTCGCGGGATCATCGGCGCGCGCCGGGCCCACGCGCCACACCGGGCCAAGTCTCGCGGCGGCCGGATGGGCGAGCGCTTGGGCAAGTTCGAAGCTGCTGCATTCGGGCGCAATCAGGGGCGAGCGTAGCGGCCAGTAGCTTCCCGGCACCTTGCGCAGCCCCGCAAGACCGGGGCCGAAGGGAGCGGTGGGGATCGCAGCGAGCGGCGTGCCGCCATCGCCCTCGACCACCAGCGTGCGCAGGGTGTGCGGAGCGCCTTCGCCGTACCATGCGGCGCGCAAGAACCCATGGCCGGCGAGATTGCGCGCCGCCAGCACGTCAAGCGCGGGCGCTGCGCCCGGGCTTGCCGCGACCCTCAGGTGGCCGGCTGCAATCCGTGTCTCGTACATGTCTCAACCTGCTGCGGCGAAGCGCCGAGCCTCCGGCCATAGCGCGCGCGTGTAACCACCGGGTTAACCACGCCCCCGCTTTGTCGGCAGGACCGCGGAAGCCTCAGATATTCAGAAGGTTGAAGGCGGTGCGCTGGAACGCGATCAGAACACCACGACCGAGCGGATCGACTTGCCTTCGTGCATCAGGTCGAAGGCGGTGTTGATCTCTTCCAGGCCCATCACGTGGGTGATCATCGGGTCGATCTCGATCTTGCCGGTCATGTACATGTCGACGATCTTGGGCACATCGGTGCGGCCCTTGGCCCCGCCGAACGCCGTGCCGCGCCAGTTGCGGCCCGTGACGAGCTGGAACGGACGGGTGGCGATTTCCTTGCCCGCCTCAGCCACCCCGATGATGATCGAGGTTCCCCAGCCGCGGTGGCAGGCTTCCAATGCGGTGCGCATCACCTCGGTGTTGCCAGTGGCATCGAAGGTGTAATCCGCGCCGCCATCGGTCATCTCGACGACCTTGGCGACCACCTCCTCGCGGCTCATGCCCGAGGAGTTGAGGAAGTGGGTCATGCCGAAGCGCTTGCCCCATTCTTCGCGCGCCGGGTTGATGTCGACCCCGATGATGAGGTTCGCCCCCGCCAGCCGCGCGCCCTGAATGACGTTGAGGCCGATCCCGCCGAGGCCGAAGACCACGACATTGTCGCCGACCTGCACCTTGGCGGTGTTGGTCACCGCGCCGACCCCGGTGGTGACCCCGCAGCCGATGTAGCAGGCGCTCTGGAACGGCGCGTCTTCACGGATCTTGGCGACGGCGATCTCGGGCAGCACCGTGAAGTTCGAGAAGGTCGAGCAGCCCATATAGTGGTAGATCGGCTGGCCCTTGTAGCTGAAGCGCGTGGTGCCGTCGGGCATCAGCCCCTTGCCTTGGGTGGCGCGGATCGCGGTGCACAGGTTGGTCTTGCCGCTGAGGCACGACTTACACTGGCGGCATTCGGGTGTGTAGAGCGGGATCACGTGATCGCCCGGCTTCACGCTGGTCACGCCTGCGCCAACCTCGCGCACGATCCCGGCGCCTTCATGGCCGAGCACGGACGGGAAGATGCCTTCCGAATCGAACCCGTCGAGGGTGTAGGCGTCGGTGTGGCAGATGCCGGTCGCCATGATCTCGACCAGCACTTCGCCGGCCTTGGGGCCTTCGAGATCGAGCTCGACGATTTCGAGCGGCTGCTTGGCGGCAAAGGCAACGGCGGCGCGGGTCTTCATGGGGTCTCGTTCTCCGGTGAATCAGCGGCGGCGGGGTACTGCCTCGTGATCGTAAGGGCAATGGCGGCAGGCCGATCCGCAGCACTTGCCGCGCGCGAGATGGGCGATGCGGGTGAACACGGTGTAGCCCGTCGCGGGATCGCGATAGGTGCTCTCCCCGCGGGCGCAGGCGGCTTCATGCAGGGCGTACCATTCGGGCTGCGTCATCGCCTCGTCCGATAGTCGCAAAGTGTCCGCGATGCCATGCGCGACACAAAATTGCCGCACTGCGCAGCTTGCCCGCTTGCGCGCCTTGCGGATTTACGCTTTGTCACGCGCTTCCCATTCGAGCCGGAGAGCCTGCCTTGCGTCTGCTGCTGTTTGTTTTCGCCCTGTTTCTCGCCCTCCCCGCACAGGCGCAAGGGGTGCAGCAGACCAAGGGCAATTTCGAAGACAAGTTCCGCCAGCTCGATGAAGTGCTGCCCGATCCCAGCGCCACCCGCAATGCGAGCGGCGCGCCGGGGCATGCCTATTGGCAGCAGAAGGTCGACTACAGCATCACCGCGACGCTCGATGAGCCCAAGCGGCGGCTGACCGCCAAGGGCACGGTGCGCTACACCAACAACTCGCCCGACGCGCTGCCGTGGCTGTGGATGCAGCTCGACCAGAACATCTTCAAGCGCGATTCGATGGCCGAGCTGACCGATGTGTTCGGCGGGGCCGGCCGCCGCGGGCCGAAGGTGACGCTGGGGTCGGGCAATGAGCCCACCAAGCTCTCCTTCGACGAGCTGCGCCGTCAGCAGGCGATGGCCGACAACCGTTATGGCTACGACATCACCTCGGTGACGCTCGGCGGCGCGGCGCTGCCGCACACCATCGTCGGCACGCTGATGCGGGTTGACCTCCCCAAGCCGCTGGCCCCGGGCGAGACGGTGGAATTCGCTATCGAATGGGCGTTCAACATCGTCGAGGAAGACGCGGTGGTCGCGCGTTCGGGCTACGAGCATTTCCCCGACGATCCGAGGAAGGGCGGCAACGATATCTTCCTCCTCGCCCAGTGGTTCCCGCGCATGGTCGTCTATTCGGACTATGAAGGCTGGCACAACAAGGAGTTCCTCGGGCGCGGGGAGTTCACGCTGGAATTCGGCGATTACGCGGTCGAGATGACCGTGCCTGACGACCACATCGTCGCCTCCACCGGCACGCTCCAGAACCCTGAGGCGGTGCTGACCGCCGCCCAGCGCCAGCGGCTCGAAACCGCGAAGAACGCCGCCGCGCCGGTCATGATCGTCACCCCGCAAGAGGCCGCCGCCGCCGAGGCCAAGGGGCCGACCGGCACCAAGACCTGGCGCTTTGCCGCCACCAACGTGCGCGATTTCGCCTGGGCCTCGAGCCGCAAGTTCATCTGGGACGCGCAAGGGCACAAGCAGCCCGGCGCCGAGCACGAGACCGTCTTGGCGATGAGCTTCTGGCCCAAGGAAGGCGGCGATCTGTGGCGCAAATATTCGACCGCCGCGGTGGTGCACACCATGAAGGTCTATTCGCGCTTCAGCTTCGATTATCCCTATCCCACCGCGCAGTCGGTCAACGGGCCGGTGGGCGGGATGGAATATCCGATGATCACCTTCAACGGCCCGCGCACCATCCTCAA
>JAIYEK010000076.1 GCA_027487015.1 Erythrobacteraceae bacterium
AGTGTTCGCGCGCGCTGTTAAGGGGCGATCATGGGAAACGCAAACGTATCGAATGTAACTATCCGCCCCGAGGAAGCCGATTTCTTCGCCAAGCTGGCGCGCGACTGGTGGAATCCGAAAGGTCCGATGGCGAGCTTGCATCAGGTAAACCCGGTGCGGCTGGCGTTTGTGCGCGACGCGATCGACGCGCATTGGTCCGAAGCGGCGGGCGCGGGCAAGCCGCTGGTGGGCAAGTCCGCGCTCGATATCGGCTGCGGGGCGGGGCTCTTGTGCGAGCCGCTGGCTCGGCTTGGCGCGGCAGTGACCGGCGTTGACGCGGCGGCGGACAATATCGCTGCGGCGAGCGCGCATGCGCAAGGGATGGGGCTCGATATCCGCTACATGACGGGCGAGGTGGCTGGGCTCGACATCGGAACCTTCGATCTGGTGACGAGCGTCGAGGTGATTGAGCACGTTGCCGACAAGCCCGCCTTCCTGCGCAATGTCGCGGCGCGGCTGGCACCTGACGGCCTCCTGGTCATGTCCACCCCCAACCGCACCGCGGCGAGCCGCGTGCTGCTGGTCGGTGCGGCCGAGGCGGTGGGCTACGTCCCGAGAGGCACGCACCACTGGGAGGATTTCGTTACGCCCGAGGAGCTGGAGGGCTTGCTGGCCGATGTCGGCCTGACGGTAACCGCCAAGCGCGGGATCGCCTGGCGTCCGGGCAAGGGGCTGCACCTCGCCGAAGACATGTCGCTCAATTACATCCTGAGCGCGCGGCGGGCCTAGCAGGTCGCGAGCTGGAACGAGGTCGCTTCGACGCCGATGTTCGAGATGATCTCGACCCGGATCTTGCCCCCGCGTTCGAAGATGTTGCGCACGCTCGAGATGCCGCACAGATTGCCACGCAGCAGCTTGCGCGCCACGTTGGAATCGAGCGTGTCGTAGCCGGTCGGCGCATCAACGATGCTGACGATGATGGTGTCTTTGCCTTCGACCTTCGCCTCGACCCGTGCATTGCCGAATTCGGTCGGCAGCGACACGGTGCCGCGGCGGTTGAAGAAGCGCGCGGCATCCTCGAGCGTTTCCTCGAGCGTGGCGGGCGGCCCCATCATCGCACCGCAGCCCGACAGGCTCAGCAGCGCAAGCGGAAGCAATGCGTATTTCATGGTGCGACCCCCTGAGAATGTTTCAGCAGGGTTAATAGACTGAACTAATGAAGAAACCGTAGTGACCGGTCTAGTTCGCCGGGCAGCTGCGCCCCTTCAGCGGCCCATCGGAAAACACCCCCGCCACGCCCGCCGCCTTGAGCATCGCGGCAAGCTTCATATCGCCGCAGCCCTTGCCCTTGGGGTCATCGCCGGTGCGCAGCATCGGCGGGAGGAATTCGTTCTCCGGCCGGATCGTCCAGGCGTGGACCGCAAGGCCCGCCGCCTTGGCGTCGGCGACCAGCGAGGTCGGGGTGCCGTCGGGCCCGAGGATCATTCCGGCATAAGCGCCGATCGCATCGGCATATTTCGCCACCTCTTCAAGCCCGGTGGGTGTCACCATCTCGGCATAGCGCAGCGATGGCTCGTCCGCCGGGCCGCCGAGGGGCTCGACCAGCAGCACCTGCTTGAAGCCGGGCGCGCGGGTGCGCAGGCGCTGCAAGGGGGCGACCTCGAAGCTCTGGATGAAAACCGGATCGGCCGGGGTGATGCCGAGCGCCTTGAAGTCGCGCAGCAGCAGATCGACGAGGTCGATCCCGGCGCTCTGGAGCAGGAAGCCGGGGTGCTTCAATTCAGGGTAGATCCCGATCCGCCGGCCGGTCTCGGCCTCCTTGGCGCGCACCAGCTTCACGACGTCGGCCAGCGTCGCCACTTGATAGAGCCCGTCGAAGCGCGCATTGGCCGGGCGGATCGCCGGGATGCGCTCCTTGGCGCGCAGGGTCAGTAGCTCGGCGAGGGTGAAGTCCTCGGCGAACCAGCCGGCGATCTTCTGGCCATCGACGGTCTTCTCGCGGCGGCGATCTTCGAACTCCTCGCGCGATGCGACATCGGTGGTGCCCGACAGCTCGTTCTCGTGGCGCGAGATCAGCACCAGATCCTTGGTCGCGACCAGATCGGGCTCGATATAGTCCGCGCCCTGATCGATGGCGCGCTCATAAGCGGCGAGCGTGTGCTCGGGCCGCTCGGCGCTGGCACCGCGGTGGGCGATGATCAGCATCTCGCCTTCCTGCGCGGCCACCGGCATGGCGGCGAGCAGCGCGGCGGCAAGGATCATCGCAGGTCTCATCATCTCATCGCTCCTATCGCGGCGCGCGCCGCTTGCAGCCGCGCCTCGCCTTGCCCGGAAATCCGCGCGAAGGGCACCCCGGCATCCACCAGCACCTGTTCCACGATCATTGCGAACCTGTGACGGTCGGCCGGATCGCTGAAGAAGCGGGTGCCGTCGTTGTCCCAGGGCAGGTCGGGCTCGAACAAGAGGTAGAGATCGGCCTTGGGCTGCGCCATCAATTCGGGTGGACGCTGGCCGAGCAGCATTTCGCACCACGCCGCAGTCATCAGCGCATCGGTGTCGGCGATCAGCAGCGGCCCGGCCCACTCGCGCGCTGCGGCGATCATCGCCTGCTGCGCGCGGCCGATGAGGAGCAGGTCATCGAGGGTCAGCGGCTCTTTGTGGACCTCGCAATGGCTGCGGCCATATTCGCCCACAATGAGCGCGCCGGTCTTGGCGGCGAGGGCTGCGGCGAGGGTCGACTTGCCGGTGCTCTCGGCCCCGTGGAGGCAGACGGTGCGGCGGTAGTGGGCCTGCACGGGCGCGGGGAGGTAGGGCCAATGCGCCGCTGGATCGGCGCGGACGGCGCTGGCGGAAAGGCCTGCGAGCGGGTCCTCGTCGAGCCCCAGCACACGCCCGCCCAAGGGCACGAACAGTCCGCCGACGTGCCGGGCGAGCTCCAGGCCATAGGTCTCACCGGCGAAGAGGTAATCGATGGGTTCGGGGTGCGCGGCAGCGACAATGCCGCGCCAAATCGGCCAGAAATCGGCGCTGTCTTCAGGCGCCTGCGGGACAACCTCGCCGTGGCCGATGACCCTGCAATCGGGGGCGAGCGCGCGCATCCATGCGAGGCGCGTCTCGCCCGCAATCGGGTCATCGGGCAGCCAGCACACCAGCACGGTCAGCTCGTCCACCAGCGCGCGCGCGGCGCGGATCAGCGACAGGTGCCCGGCGTGCGGGGGCATGAACTTGCCGAGGAGGAAACCGCGCCTCACGCCTCCACCGCCTCTCCGTCACGCGCGGCCCTGGCCCATTGCCTGTAGCCGGCAATCGCCAGCACCAGGAACACGACATAAAGCCCGGCGGTGAGGTTAAGTCCGCGCGCGAGATAGACCCCGATCGAGAGCACATCGATCGCCACCCACAGCGCCCAGTTTTCCACCCGGCGCATCGCCAGCAGCACCTGCGCGACCACGCTCGCCCCGGCGATGGCGGCATCGGCATAGGGCATCGCGGCGTCGGTGAAGCGCGCCATCGCCCAGCCGATGCTGACGCTCGAGGTGGCGACCAGCGCAATCGCGACGCCCCGCGCGCGCCAGTTCATCCATTCGACCGTGACCGTCCGCGCCAGCCCTCCGGCCCACAGCCACCAGCCCCAGCCCTGCACCGCGAAGAAGAACACCTGCAACCCCGCCTCGCCATAGAGCCGCGCCTCGCGGAAGATGACAAAATAGAGCGCCACCATCGCCATGCCGAAGGGGTAATTCCAGATCGACCGGCGCACGAGCAGGCCGACGTTGGCAATGCCGAGGAAGACGGCGATGATCTCGAGCGGGTTCATTTTTTGTGGGTTGGGTCAGCCGAGGGCGGCAGCCCATTCGTCCGGTTTGAAGCCCACAAGCAGCCCGCCCGGGTGCTCGACTATGGGGCGCTTGATCACCGACGGGTTGGCGGCGAGCAGGGCGGGGGCGGTCGCAGCGTCGGCGGCCTTCGCCTTGTCCTCATCGGACAGCGCGCGGAAGGTCGTGCCCTTGCGGTTCACCACCACGTCCAGCCCCGCGGCCGCGATCCATCCCGCGATCTTCTCCGGGTCGGCCCCTTCCTTCTTATAGTCGTGGAAGGAGTAGGCCTTGCCCCGGCTGTCGAGCCACGTGCGCGCCTTCTTGACCGTGTCGCAGTTGGGGATGCCATAGAGGTGGATCACGCCTGATCTCCGTTCGCCCTGAGCCTGTCGAAGGGCCGTTTTTCACTTAAGACGGTCGCTAGAAGAAAGTGCGGGGCTTCGACAAGCTCAGCCCGAACGGACTTA
>JAIYEK010000283.1 GCA_027487015.1 Erythrobacteraceae bacterium
CCCTGCCGCTGCCGACCACCTTCGGGGGCAAGGACAATTATATCGACCAGCTGGCGATCCAGCTGATGAGCTGCGATCCCAAGATCCTCATCTACCCCGGCGAAATCACCGAGATGGCCGCCGCAGCCGCCGCGCGCCAGGGCTGCGAGGCGACAAGCTGGCAGGATTTCAGCGAGCGCCCCGCGCCTGATTGCGATCTGCCGCAGGCCAGCCCGGACGATATCTGCTACCTCCAGTACTCCTCCGGCTCGACCCGCTTCCCGACCGGAGTGGCGGTGACGCACAGCGCGCTGCTGCACAATCTCTATGGCCACTCCACCACCATGAACCTGGGCACCAATGACCGCTGTGTCTCGTGGCTGCCCTGGTATCACGACATGGGGCTGGTCGGCTGCCTGCTGTCGTTGATCGCCAATCAGGTCTCGGGCGATTACTTGAAGCCCGATGCCTTCGCGCGCCGTCCGCTGGCGTGGCTCGACATGATCAGCCGCAATCCGGGCAACTCGCTCTCCTATTCCCCCACCTTCGGCTACGACATCTGCGCGCGCCGCATTTCGAGCCAGAGCCACGTCGCGGAACGCTTCGACCTGTCGCGCTGGCGCATCGCGGGCAACGGCGCGGACATGATCCGGCCGGACGTGATGCAGAACTTCGTCAACGCCTTTGCCGAAGCGGGCTTCAAGGCCTCGTCCTTCACCCCCTCTTACGGCTTGGCCGAGGCGGTGCTGGCAGTGACGGTGATGCCGCCGGGCGAAGGGATCCGGGTCGAACTGGTCGAGGAAGAGCGCCTCTCGGGCGCGCCGCGCGATCTCTCGCGCCCTGCCCGCTACCGCGCGATCGTCAATTGCGGCAAGCCGCTCCCCGACATGGACGTCGAAATCCGCGGCGAGGATGGCAGCCTGCGCTCCGATCACCAGATCGGCAAGGTGTGGTGCCGCGGGCCATCCGTGATGCATTCCTATTTCCGCAACGAGGAAGCGACGAGCGACTGCCTGGTCGACGGATGGCTCGACACCGGCGACATGGGCTACACCGCCAAGGGCTATCTGTTCATCGTCGGCCGGGCGAAGGACATGATCATCATCAACGGCAAGAACCACTGGCCGCAGGATATCGAGTGGGCGGTGGAACAGCTCCCCGGCTTCAACCACGGCGACATCGCCGCCTTTGCGATCGAGATGGAAAACGGCGAGGAAGCCCCCGCGGTGCTGGTGCACTGCAAGGTCAGCGACCCCGAAGAGCGCATTCGCCTGCGCGACCAGATCGCCGACAAGGTGCGCTCGGTCACCGGCATGAGCTGCATCGTCGAGCTGGTCCCCCCCCGCACCCTGCCGCGCACATCCTCGGGCAAACTGAGCCGCGCCAAGGCGAAGAAGCTGTATCTCGCGGGCGAGATCGTGCCGATCCAGTTGGCGGCCTAGCGCGCGATCACCCAGCGGCCCTCGCGCCAGCGGTAGACGTTGGGCGAGATGCAGCGCGCGGCGAGCTTGCACTGCTGTTCGGCGAGGCTGCGATATTTCTCCAGCTCCGCGCCGCCGGGCACCACGGCGGCGGCGACAAACTGGTCGGAATTGGCGATCACCGCAAGGTCGGGGCCGTTGGCGGCGGCGATCGCCTCCCACTGTTCGGGATAGGCCATCATCGAGCCGGTATATTCCTCGCCCTGAAAGACAGTGAGCCCGTCGAGGCGCGGGCCAGCCTCGGGCAGGCCGGGGATGATCCGAGCGGTCTGGCGCTGTGCGAACAGCCAGGCGTTCTCCTCCGACAGGCCAAGCTCCGCAATCCGGTCGGCCGGTGCCAGCGCGATCGCCTCGGGGCTGTCAAAGGCGAGGATGGCGTAGAGATCATCGCCGATCCGGCGGTGCGGCGGCAGCGGATTGATCCCCGTTCCCAGCACGTAGTTCCAGTATTGGGCATCGCGCACGATGATGCGCAGGCTGGCAGCCCCGCCTTCGGGGGCATCGGAGGCCTTGGCCATCATCGCGATCAGCCTCGCGACTTCCGCCTCGCAGTCGGGTTTGGGCACGTTCTGGCAAAACCCGAACACGCGGTGGAGGTTGATCACCACAGGTTCCGTCCCGCCCTTGCGGGTGATGTTGATCTGCAACGGCTCGCCCGGTTCCTGGGCGACCACCGCATCGGGGAAGGCCGCGCGGATACCGGGCAGCTGGGCATCGGCAAAGGCGCGCGCATCGGGTCCGGTCTGGGCCAGCGCGGGGGTTGTCGCGGCCAGCAGCGCGGCGCACAGCGGAGCGGAAATGAAACCGAGCCTCATCATCCGCTTATCCTGCTCTGCCCGGCCAAGCCTGACAATCCCCCAAGCGCATGGACGCGCGGCTTCATCCGGCATAGCATAGCGCCGCGCTTGAAAGGCGTGTCTTAGATTACTAATACAGTGGCAAGCGCGACTGCTGCAGGGACGCTAAAGGGAGCACGAGACGAGGCATGAGCACCGAGACGCAGACCATCACCGCCAGCGAGTTCAAGCTCACCCCGCCCGATCCGGTGCCGACTGTCGCGCCCGAGCAGGCCGTGGGCCTCGTGCCGGTCACCACCGAGCAGAAGTCCAAGCTTGACACCAAGGTCGATGCCTTCGTCGACGAGCTGGTTGCGGTTGATGCGAATTCGCCCGCGTTCGGCGAGAAGGTCGATCAGATCACCCGCATGGGCCAGGAACAGGTGCGCGCGGCCGCCGCGATGTCGAACCGCTTCCTTGATCGCCCGGTGCGGGCGATGGACGGGGACGGCTCGGTCGGCAAGGATCTCGCCGAACTCCGCCGCACGGTCGAGGACCTCGATCCGGGCAAGCAGGGCAAGCTTTCGGGGCCGCGCAAGATCCTCGGGATCATTCCCTTCGGCAACAAGATCAAGAACTACTTCGATAGCTACACCTCGGCGCAGGGGCACATCGCCTCGATCCTGACGCGGCTCGAAAGCGGCAAGAAGGAGCTGCATCTCGACAACGCCGCGATCGATACCGAGCGCCAGAAGCTGTGGGCGGCGATGGGCGAGCTGGAGCAGATGATCCACATCGCCAAGACGCTGGACGGCAAGCTGGAGGCCAAGGCGCTGCAGCTGGATTCGTCCGACCCCGCCAAAGCCAAGGCGCTGCGCGAGTCCGCGCTGTTCTATGTCCGCCAGCGCACGCAGGACCTGCTGACGCAGATGGCGGTGAGCGTGCAGGGTTACCTCGCGCTGGACCTGGTGAAGAAGAACAATGTCGAGCTGGTGAAGGGCGTCGACCGCGCTTCGACCACTACCGTGGGTGCGCTGCGTACCGCGGTGACCGTGGCGCAGGCGATGACCAACCAGCGGCTCGTGCTCGGCCAGATCACGGCGCTGAACAAAACCACCAGCGACATTATCGATTCGACCAGCGCGCTGCTGCGCGAACAGACCGCGCAGATCCACGAGCAGGC
>JAIYEK010000155.1 GCA_027487015.1 Erythrobacteraceae bacterium
CCGCGCACGAGGTCGCTGACATAGGTGAAATCGCGGTACATCTCGCCATTGTTGTAGATGTCGATCGGGGTGCCTTCGAGGACGCCCTTGGTGAACTTGAACAGCGCCATATCGGGCCGCCCCCAAGGCCCGTAGACCGTGAAGAACCGGAACATCGTCGTCGGCAGGGTCCAGAGGTGCGCGTAGGAATGCGCCATCGCCTCGTTCGCCTTCTTGGTCGCGGCGTAGAAGGTGAGGGGGGTGTCGACCTTCTGCCCCTCATCGAACGGCATCTCGGTGTTGGCGCCATAGACCGAGGAGGTCGAGGCCATCAGCAGGTGGTCCACGCCCAATTCGCGCGCGCATTCCATCACGTTGAAGGTGCCGATGAGGTTCGCATCAATATAGGCGCGCGGATTTTCGAGGCTGTAACGCACCCCCGCCTGCGCGGCGAGGTGGACGATCACGTCGGGCTTCTCAGCCAGCGCCAGCGCGTGGAGCTTGTCGAAATCCTCGAGCATCCCCTCGGTGCAGGAGAAATGCGGGTGCTGGAGCAGCATCTGGTGGCGCCGCTGCTTGATCCGCACGTCGTAGTAATCGGTCATGCCGTCATAGCCGACCACCCGGAAGCCTTCCTCAAGCAGCAATTGCGACAGGTGGAAGCCGATGAACCCGGCGGTGCCGGTGACGAGAACGGTGCGCATGAAGTGCCCCTGCTGCTGGCGTGTTGCGATTTTGCGACCCGGGAAGCGCCCCAGGGGATAGCCTCAGGACAGCGCGATGTCGGGCGCGTCTTCCTGCTTCATGCCGACGATGTGGTAGCCCGCATCGACATGGTGGGTCTCTCCCGTCACGCCCGAGGACAGGTCGCTGAGCAGGTACAGCCCCGCCCCGCCGACATCCTCGATCGTGACATTGCGGCGCAGCGGCGCGTTGTATTCGTTCCACTTGAGGATGTAGCGGAAATCGCCGATCCCGCTCGCGGCGAGGGTCTTGATCGGCCCGGCGCTGATCGCGTTCACCCGGATGTTGCGCGGGCCGAGGTCATTGGCGAGATACTTCACGCTCGTCTCAAGCGCTGCCTTGGCGACGCCCATGACGTTGTAATGCGGTACGACCTTCTCGGCGCCGTAGTAGGAGAGCGTTAGGATCGTGCCCCCGCTTTCGGGCATCATGGCGCTCGCCCGCTGGGCGATGGCCACCAGCGAATAGGCCGAGATGTTCATCGTCAGCAGGAAGTTGTCGAGGCTGGTGTCGACATAAAGCCCGCGCAGCTCCTGCTTGTCGGAATAGCCGATCGCGTGGACCACGAAGTCGATCGTGGCCCACCGCTCCTTCAGGGCGGCGAAGGCGGCATCGAGCGACTCCATCTTGGAAACGTCGCACTCGAAGGTGAAATCGCTGCCGAGTTCGGCGGCGAGCGGGATCACCCGCTTGGCGAGCGCCTCGCCCTGATAGGAGAAGGCGAGCTCGGCGCCGTGCTCGGCGAGCTTCTTCGCGATGCCCCACGCGAGCGACTTGTCATTGGCGAGCCCCATGATCAGCCCGCGCTTGCCGTTCATCAGTCCAGTCATTCAAACCGTCTCCTCGCCTGCGTCTTTCGGGGTCAGGTCCCGACCTTCGAGCGCCAGTGCCGCGTTCAGTTCCGCGCCGATAACGAGGCCGAGCCCGACAAGCCAGAAAAACAGCAGAGTCACAACCGCTCCGGCGAGGCTGCCATAGGTCAGGTCATAGGTGAAGAAGCGTCGCAGCACGACGGGGAGCGCCGCGGCGACGATGATCCACCAGCCGGTGGTGAACAGCGCGCCCGGCCACACCCGCCCCCTCGGCCGGCGGAAGCGCGAAGGCGTGAGGCTGGCGAACAAGATGTAGAGTGACAGCGCAAGGCCGAAGGCCGGGACCAGCCGCGACAGGCTCAGCGCGCCGATCAACTCGGCCAGCTGCGGGAAGGCAGCGCCGATCACCTCCTGCGCACCGCCGATCAGCACCTGCGAGAACAGCGACAGCATCAGCAGCACCACCGCGCCGAGGATCAGCCCGATCGAGCCCAGCCGATACCGCCAAAACGCGCCCTGCGCGGGAGTGCCATAAGCGCGGCGCAGAACCGCGCGGATCGTCTCGATCAGGCTCGACACCGTCCATAGCCCCAGCGCGCCGCCGATCCAGAGCAGCCAGCCATCGCGCGCATAGATCACGGTTTCGGCCACCGGCACGATCACCGTGGCGACCGAATCCGGCAGCGCGAGCGCGACCGAGAGGATCATCGCCTTGGCATTCTCGCGCCCGCCGATCAGTTCGAACAGCGCCGCGCCGAGGATGAAGAACGGGAAGATCGCCAGCATCGACAGGTAGGCAAGGTTGCCCGCATGGATGAAGCCGTCGTTGAAGGTGTCTTCGGTCACGCGCCACAGCACCGCTCGGGCGTGAGCGAAGGGCAGGGGAGCAGTCTGGGTCATCGAACAGCCTTACGTTCGGCCCTAAAGGCCGAACTTCTCGCGTGGGCGGGCCGTGTCTACCCAGCCTTCGAGCCGTTGTTCCAGCACTGCAAGATCAGCAGGCAGCTGGATTTCGAGAGTCACCAGCTGATCGCCGCGGTCGGGCTTGCCGTCGGTCATCGCGCCGTTCTTGCGCGACCAGCCCTTGCCGGCGAGCCGCAGGACGTTGCCGCCGCTGCTCCCCGGCTTAATCGTCAACATCACGGCGCCGTCGACCGTCGGGCATTTGACCTTGGCGCCGCGCACCGCCTCGTCGAGCGTGATCGGCAGGTCCATGCGGATATTGTCGCCTTCGCGCCGGAAGAAGGGGTGGCTGCCGACCTCGACCATCACGATCCCGTCGCCATTGCCGCCGGTGCCCGGATGGCCCTTGTCCTTTAGGCGCATCATCGTGCCGTCCTCGACGCCTGCCGGGAGCTTCAGGTTGATCGCCTTGCCGTCGGCCAGCGTGATGCGCTGGTCGCGGCCGGCGGCGGCGTCCACGAAGGGCACCGCGAGCCGGTAGTGGATGTCAGCGCCGCGCTTGGGAGGAGGGGGCGGGGGCTGGCGGCCGAAGCCGCGCCGCGCACCGCCGGCTTGCGGCTTGCGCCCGCCGAACAGACCTTCGAACAGCTCGCTAAGATCGGCCTCATCCGCGCCGAACCCGCCGAAATCGCCCGCTCCCGGAGCGCTACCGGGACCGGCGCCATAGGTGCCGCCCCGGCCATAGCCCGGTCTTGCGCCCATTCCGGCAAAGGGGTTGGCGGGATTGCCCTCGGCGTCGATCTCGCCGCGGTCATATTGGGCGCGCTTGGCCTTGTCCGACAGCAGGTCATAGGCGCGGGTCGCCTCGGAGAATTTCTCCGATGCGTTGGGATTGTCCTTGTTGCGATCGGGATGCAGCTCCTTGGCGAGCTTGCGATAGGCGCTCTTGATGTCGGCCTCGGAGGCCGTGCGGGGAATTCCAAGCGTGGCGTAAAGATCGCGCATGGTGAGTTAGCTAGGTGAGACAGTCGCGGTGCGCAAGCGGGGACCTTTGCGCGGAACTATCCAAAGTTAACCACTTGCGCCTTTCGCCGCCGTGCCCGCGTATCTATGAACCAAGTCCTGACCCGCCTAGGAATTCTGTCATGTCCGATACTACCCCTCTCGACGACGCCCAGTTGGCCGAGTCCGTGCTGCCCGCCGGGGCCGATCCCTTCGTATTGTTCGAGGAGTGGTTTGCCGCAGCCCAGGTCGGCGAGATGAACGATCCCAATGCGATGGCGCTCGCCACCGCCACCCCGGACGGGGCGCCCTCGGTGCGGATGGTGCTGCTCAAGGGCCATGGCAGCAGCGAGACGGCAGGCGGCGGCTTCACTTTCTTCACCAATGCCGAGAGCCGCAAGGGCGGCCAGATCCGCGCCAATATGCAGGCCGCGCTGCTGTTCCACTGGAAGAGCCTGCGCCGCCAGATCCGGATCGAGGGCCCGCTCGCCGAGGTGAGCCCGGAGCGTGTTGACGCCTATTTCCACTCGCGCCCCTACAAAAGCCAGGTCGGCAGCGCGGCGAGCGACCAGTCGCGTGCCCTGCCCGATCGCCAGACCTATCTCGACCGGGTGCAGGAATTGTGGGCCGCGCACGAGGCCGAAGGCAAGGTCCCGCGCCCGCCGCACTGGACGGGCTTCACTCTGTCGCCCCGCCGGATCGAGTTCTGGATCGACCGCGACAACCGCCTGCATGATCGGCGCGAGTTTATCCGCGATGGTGCGGACGGCCCGTGGTCCGACACGCTTCTCTACCCCTGAGGAACCCTCCGATGCCGCAGACCATCCCTTACTGGCACGTCGATGCCTTCGCTTCCGCCCCTTTTGGCGGGAATCAGGCGGCGGTGATGGTGCTCGAGGAATGGCTGCCCGATGAGGTGCTGGTGAAGATCGGGGCCGAGAACAACTTCGCCGAAACCGCTTTCGTGGTGCGCGACACCACCGGCGCGGCCGATTGGGAGCTGCGCTGGTGCACCCCGACCTATGAAATCGCGCTGTGCGGCCACGCAACGCTGGCGAGCGGCCATGTGCTGCTGACGCGGGACGGCGGAGAACGTGTGACCTTCCGCACGCGGAAATCGGGCATTCTCGAAGTGGTCAAAGCTGGGGAGGGTTACGAGCTGGCGCTCCCCGCCATCGCCACGCAGGCCGACACCGCCGCCAATCAAGCCGAAGCGATCCGCCTGCTCGGGGCCGAGCCGCTGGAGGTGGTCCGCTCCGAGCTTGGCTACAACATCTACCTCTATGAGAACGAGGCGGCAGTGCGCGGCCTTGCCCCCGATATCCGCGGGCTGGAGAGGCTTGGCAAAGACCAGTTCATCTGCACCGCGCCCGGCGAGACGACCGACATCGTCAGCCGCGTCTTCGTCCCCGGCGGCGGGGTGGACGAGGATTCGGTCACCGGCTCGGCCCATGCGGTGCTGACGCCCTACTGGGCAAAGCGGCTGGGGCGCGAGAGCTTCACCGCGCATCAGGCGAGCCAGCGGGGCGGGGATCTGACGCTGCGGCTGGATGGCGACCGTGCTTGGCTCGGCGGCCCTTGCGTGACGGTGGTCGAGGGCAGCTTCTACCTCTGACCCCCCACATCTTGAGAGGTCACCTCTCCGGATAAAGCTCCAGCACATCCGCCGCCTGCTGCAACATCGGCGGGCGCTGGGCGCTGTCCGAGTGGCCGAGCCGCACCAGCGTCACCTTCTGGCTCGGTGAAACCAGCACATATTGCCCCATGTGGCCGATGAGGCTGAAC
This sequence comes from Erythrobacteraceae bacterium, assembly GCA_027487015.1. Taxonomy (GTDB): domain Bacteria; phylum Pseudomonadota; class Alphaproteobacteria; order Sphingomonadales; family Sphingomonadaceae; genus Erythrobacter. The sequence continues at coordinate 5,226 of JAIYEK010000155.1, forward strand.
ATGCTCTCGGGCGCGCGCTCGGGGAAGAGCGGGTGGTCCTCTGCCGCGCGGCCGGGGATCGGGCGGTTGAGCCAGGTCTGGAAGCCGTAATGCGGGCTGCGGGGGGAGGGCGTCACCATCGCCTCGACCCAGCGCTGGGGAACGAGCTGTTCGCCGCCGGGCGCGCGGCCCTTGCGGCGCAGGAATTCGCCAAGCTTGGCCCAGTCGCGCGCGGTCGCATGCATAAGGCTGCCGCCGATCAGCGTGCCGCTCGCATCGAATTCGGGGACCATGCTGGTCATGCCGAGCGGGGCGAAGAGCCGCTGGCGCAAGTAATCCGCCACCGCCTTGCGCCGCGCCTCGGGCTTGTCGCTGGTGGTCAGCGCGCGCGCGGCGATGTCGGCGAGGATGACGCTGGTGTTCGAGGAATACTCGAACTGCTTGCCCGGCTCGGCCTCGAGTGGCTGCTCCTCGGCCCACTTGGCCATATTGTCGCGCCCGTCGAGGAACAGCATCCTGACCTCGGAGCTCTCGTAAGGCGGGTCGCCGGCCTCGGTATGCCTGAGCCCGCTGCGCATCTGGAGGAGGTGGCGCAGAGTGATCTCCCCGCGCGGATCGCCCTGGCGCTGCCATTGGGGTACCGGGGCGGGGGCATCCAATGCGAGCAACCCGTCCGACACCAGCATCCCGATCAGCACGCCGGTCACCGTCTTGGCCATCGACCAGCTGATGAAGCGCGTGTCCTTGGTGTAGCCCGGCCCGTAGCGTTCGGCGGCGAGCTTGTCGTTCGCCATCACCACCACCGCGCGGGTCTCGCCGAGGCCGGGCTTGGTGAAAAGATCGTCGATTTCGCGCGCGAGCCGGTCTTTGGGCGCGCCCGCATCCTTGGTGACGGCGGCCTTTGCCGCGTCCGAAAGCGGCGCATCGCCAGCGGGCGGCGTGCCGCAGCTCGCGACCATCAGCAGGGCTGGCGCGAGCGGGAGCGCACGGTTAAGGACGGCTTCGCGGAGGGTCATCGCGCCCTCATTCTCCGATGCAGGAAGGCTTGGCAATGGCGAAATCACCGGTACCGGCACGTCCTCGCTCACGCAAGCGCTGGGGCCTGTGGCTGCTCGCGATCATCGCGGCTGCGCTTGGGACCGCGGCCTTCGCCTTCCGCGAGCCGATCGCCGGCTATGGCAGCATCGCTTCGGCCTATTCGGCGCGCGTGGCGTGCTCGTGCCGCTATGTCGCAGGCCGCCCGCTCGATGACTGCGCGAATGACAAGCTTGCCGGAATGGAAGCGGTCACGCTGGTGGAGGACAACGAAACCAAGAGCGTCACCGCCCGCTTCCCGCTGGTTGCCAGCGCTACCGCGACCTACCGCGAGGGCTATGGCTGCGTGCTGGAACCCTACGCGGGTTAGGCTTCCACTTTCTCGGTCGAGCCGATCCATCCGCCGCCGACCACGCGTTCGCCCGCATAGATCACCGCCGCCTGCCCGGGGGCGACGCCGAATTCGGGCTCAGCGAAGCGGATCGTTACCGCCGCGCCGTCACCCAACGTGCCTTCGAGCGTGACCGGCACCGGCTTGGCGAGGCTCCGCACCTTGGCGGTCAGCGGCGCTTCCGGCAGCGGCCCGATACGGTTGGTCTCGGTAAGATGCGCGGCGCTCACTGCCAGCATGCGCTTGGGCCCGACCCGCACCTCGCGTGAGGGCGCATCGAGGCCGATCACATAGAGCGGCTCGGGTTGCCCGCCGATCTCGAGGCCCTTGCGCTGGCCGACGGTGAAGTGGACGATGCCCTTGTGTTCGCCGAGGACTGCGCCGGTGGCGGCGTGGACGATCGCGCCCGGCGCCGCGCCCTCGGGGCGGACCTTGGTGACGATCTTGGCGTAATTGCCATCGGGCACGAAGCAGATGTCCTGCGAATCGGGCTTGGCTGCGTTCCTCAGCCCCGCCGCCTCGGCCAGCTCGCGCACCTGCGGCTTGGGCATGCCGCCCAAGGGAAAGCGCAGGTAATCGAGCTGCGCCTCGGTGGTGCCATAAAGGAAATACGACTGGTCGCGCGCGGGATCGAAGGCGCGGTGGAGTTCCACGCCATCGGCCCCCATGACACGGCGGACATAGTGCCCGGTCGCAAGGCAATCCGCGCCCAGCTCCCTCGCCATGCGGAACAGGTCGGTGAATTTGGGCCCCATGTTGCAGCGGATGCAGGGGACCGGCGTGCGCCCGGCGAGATATTCGTCGGCGAACTGCTCGACCACTTCCTCGCGGAAGGCGCTTTCGTGGTCGAACACATAATGCGCGATGCCCAGCCGGTCGGCCACGGCGCGCGCGTCGCGGATGTCGTCGCCCGCGCAGCACGCGCCCTTGCGGCCCGTCGCGGCGCCATAATCATAGAGCTGGAGGGTGATGCCGATCACCTCGGCGCCGCTCGCGTGGGCAAGCGCCGCGACCACCGACGAATCGACCCCGCCGCTCATCGCCACGACGACCCGGCGATCGGCGGCGGCGCGCGGCAGATCGAACAGCGCGGCGGCTTCGGCCTGACCTGGCAATGTGGGGCCAAGCGGGCCGGGAGAAAGGAGGGCGGGGCTATCCATGGAGCGCGCGCATATAGCGATGCTCCCCCCCGTGCGCCAGTAGGCCGCAGGTTGATCATCCGGGCCGCAGTAATCCTAAGCCGGAGTAAATGACGGTTTTACCTGATCTTGACGCACTCGGGTTAGGAGAGGGGATGATGTTCGAGAAAGCCAAGCCTACACCCTCGCGCTCCGATGCGCCCGCTGGCGGCCTTTCCGCCGAGGAGCGGGCGCTGCTGCGTGCCACCGCCAAGGGCGGCGGGGCGGAGCGATTCGCGACTCGCCCGACTCGGCGCGGGAGCGAGGCGCTGCGGGCGGTGGAATGGAGCGAATTGACCGCCCGGCTCAATGCCGCGCGCGATTTGCGGCTGCTGCTGCGCACCGAAGGCCGCGCTCCGATCGAGGCGGTCGCCGCCAGCTTCGGGGATGCCGCTGCCAGCTATTTCGCACTTCTAGATGATAGCGAACCGGACATTAACCCTGATGCTTTAGGTCAATCTAAACGTCCGGGTGCGATGGTTGATGCGAACGATGCGAACCGCCCGGAGAATGCGAATGGACCCCGATCCGACGCGCCCCGTGGCGCTGCGAGAGACATGCGATGATTGAGAATCAGGACTTCCGCCCCGCGCAGGTGATCGGCCCCCTCGGCGAGCCGCTGACCCTTGCCGACCTGCCTTCTCCCGAAACCAAGCGCTGGGTCGTCCGGCGCAAGGCCGAGGTGGTGGCTGCCGTCAACGGCGGGCTGCTGACCCTCGACGAGGCGCTGGCACGTTACGGCTTGACGCTCGAGGAGTTCGCCTCGTGGCAGCGCGCGGTCGA
>JAIYEK010000226.1 GCA_027487015.1 Erythrobacteraceae bacterium
TACAAGAAGGAGCCCATGCCCCCGCACAGCCTGGTGATGACCATGATCGGCGCCAGCCTGCTGTGGATCGGCTGGTTCGGGTTCAACGCCGGCTCGGCGCTCGAATCCAACGCCTTCGCAGCCCTCGCCTTCATCAACACCTTCGTTGCCACGGCGGCGGCGGGTGCGACCTGGGCGATCATCGAACAGATCACCCACAAGAAGGCATCGCTCCTCGGCGCGGTCTCGGGTGTGGTGGCCGGTCTGGTCGCGATCACTCCGGCGGCGGGCTTTGCCCACCCCGGCACCGCGATCATCCTCGGCGCGGTCGCCTCGCTGGTCTGCTACTTCTTCGTCACGACGGTGAAGAACAAGCTGAACTACGACGACAGCCTCGATGTCTTCGGCATTCATGCCGTGGGCGGCATCATCGGCGCGATCGGGACCGGCATCGTCGCCGACCCGGCGCTCGGCGGCCAGGGCTGGATCGACTACACCGCTCCGGTGGCCACGGCGGGCGAATACATCCTGGTCAATCAGGTCATCACCCAGTGCTGGGCGGTCGGCGTGACTGTGGTTTGGACCGGGATCGTCTCGGCGGTGCTGTTCCTCGCTCTCAAGTACACCATGGGCCTGCGCCCCGACGCCGAATCCGAGACCAACGGCCTCGACATCTCCGAACACGGGGAGCGCGCCTACAACTAAGCGCAACCCCTACCAGCTTGGCGGGGGGAGGCCTCTCTCTCCCTCTCCCCTCCCCCCGCCTCACCTTGTTCCTCCTGCGAACGAACAAACTGATTACGGCCGGAGCCGCCTTGAGCGTCTCCGGCCTTTTTTTGCTTTTCGCTCGCCCCTCTGGGCGAGCGTCCTCGCTGCTGTTTCCTTCGCTGCGCTACGGAGCAGCTGCGGCTCGCGCGCGTGCGCTCGCGGCCCGTCCTTCGGCGGGCCGGATCAGCGCTTCTGCTTGAGGTTGAGTTAGCCGCGTTCCGCTTCCATCACGAAGTCAGCACACCTCTCGCCGATCATGATGCTCGGCGCGTTGGTGTTGCCGCTGACGAGCTTGGGCATGATGCTCGCGTCCGCCACCCACAGGCCCTCGAGCCCGTTGAGCTTCAGGGTCTGGTCGACCACCGCATCCGCGTCCGCGCCCATGCGGCAGGTGCCGACGGGGTGGTAGACCGTGTCGGCCCGCTGGCGGATCAGCGCGTCGAGCGCCGCGTCGTCATTGAGGTCGACGGGGTGGCGGTCCCGGGGCCCGAAGGCCTGCATCGGCGGGGCCTCGGCGATGCGGTGAGACAGGCGCACGCCTGCGCGCAAGACCGCCATGTCGCGCTCGTCATCGAGGAAGTTCGGGTCGATCACCGGCGCAGCGGCAGCATCGCCGCTCCCCAGCCGCACCGTGCCGCGGCTCTCGGGCCGCAGCACGCAGGCGTGGAGCGAGAAGCCGTGCGCCTTGACCTTCTCGCGCCCGTGATCCTCGAGCACTGCCGGGACGAAGTGCCACTGCACATCGGGGGCTGGGCTATCGGGCATGACGGTCCAGAACCCGCCGGCTTCCGCATAGGGCGTGGTCATCACGCCGGTGCGCTTGCGGCGATGTTCGACGATCGCAGCGGCCATCTTGAGCGTGCCCTTGAGCGTCTGCCCCAAGGGCACGTCGCTCTCCGTCTCCCAGCCCGAAACATAGTCGATATGGTCCTGCAAGTTGCCGCCCACCGCCGGGCGATCGAGCACCACGTCGATCCCGTGTTCCTTCAGATGATCGGCCGGGCCGATGCCGGAAAGCATCAGAATCTGGGGCGAATTGAAGGCACCGGCGGACAGGATGACCCCGCGACGGGCTAGCAACGACTGGCTCACGCCCCCGCGACGAACCTGCACCCCGGTGACCCGCCCGCCCTCAATGATGAGCTTCTCGACCAGCGTGTCGGTGCGCACCGCGAAATTGCCCTGTTCGCGGATCGGCTCCACGTATGCGCGCGCCGCTGACCAGCGTTCGCCCTTGCGCTGGGTGACCTGGTAGAGCCCGAAGCCCTCCTGCCGTGCGCCGTTGAAATCGGGGTTGGTGCGCAGCTGTAGCGCGGCTGCCGCCTCGACGAAGGCGTGGCTGGCGGGGTTGGCGTGCTTCTGGTCGGAGACGAACAGCGGCCCGCCCGCGCCGTGGAAGTCGTCGCCGCCGCGCTCGTTGGCCTCGGCGCGCTTGAAGTAGGGGAGCACATCGTCGTAGCCCCAGCCGGTGCAGCCCTCGGCCGCCCAATTGTCGTAATCCCAGCGGTTGCCGCGGATATAGACCATCGCGTTGATCGCCGAGGAGCCGCCGAGGCCCCGCCCGCGCGGCTGGTAGCCGGTGCGGCCATTGAGGCCCTTCTGCGGCACCGTTTCGTAGCGGTAGTTCGCGTTCTTGAGCAGGAAGGGCATGAAGCCCGGCGTTTTCACAAGGATGTTGTCGTTGCGCCCGCCCGCTTCGAGCAGGCACACCCGGCGCGTGCCGTCCACCGCGAGCCGCCCGGCCACCGCGCTGCCCGCGCTGCCACCGCCGATGACGATGTAGTCGAA
>JAIYEK010000010.1 GCA_027487015.1 Erythrobacteraceae bacterium
CGGAGTCATAAGAACGTCAGAGTCGCATTGTGGCTGGGGTCTCGCAAGGGTCTGGCAGCGTCAATGACGGGGAAAAAGCCGCGCAATCCCCCGCCAATGCCCCCGCAACCACATGGCAACGACCCGCCAACCACCTGCCTACGGCCGCGCGGCCCGCGGGCGCGATCACTTGACCTGGCAATCGACCCCGTCAGCCTTGAGCGCGCCGCACAGGCGATCCGCCTCGGCGCGGGTGCCGACCACGGCCTGGAGCCGGTAGACCGTGCCGATATCGACCTTGCCTTCGACCACGCGGTACTTGATGCCCTTCAGCGCGTCGGTGCGGCGCTGGGCGTCGCTCCAGCCCTGTTCGGCGCGGGCGCGGGTGCCGTAGGCGGCGAGCTGGACACCGACACCGCCGGTGGCGGGCGCCTGTCCGGCCGCGGGCGTGGCAGCGGTGGCCGGCTTGGTCGGCGCGGCCGACGGCTGCGTGGCTGGCTGACCGGCCAGCGGGCCGCCCGGGGTTCCGCCCGGCAGCGGCGGCATCGGGGTTTCGGCGACCACACCGGGCCGCGATCCGCCCTCGCTCACCACGGGGGCGACATTGCCGGTGCCGTCGAAGGTCTTGCCGCCCGGATCGTCGGGGGCCTGCTTGATCGGGCCCTCGGGCGCGGGGATCAAGCTGCCATCGGCCACCACCTCGCCGCTTGTCGCACGGTTGGAGACGTACCACACGCCCCCAACCACGGCGCCGAGCAGCGCCAGCAGACCTACGGCAAACAGCATGATCTGGCTGGTGTCGAGACCGCCTGCGTCCTCTTCCTCGTCATCGGATTCGAGCCACGGCAGGCTGTCGGTCTCGGAGAGCCCAAGCTCCCCGTCGACCTCATTCAGATCTTCATATTCGGCATCGATCATCACGGCAGCGTCTCGCCCCCAAAAGGCAGGATTACATGGATTCAACCGCCTCGACGCCAAGGACGCCGAGACCATTGCGGATCACTTGCCCGATTGCCTCGGCAAGGAAAAGCCTTGCCGCGGTCAGCTCTACGTCCTGTTCCACGATGAAGCGCTTTTCGGGGCGGTCATTACCGAGATTCCAGTAGGAATGGAGGTCTGCGGCAAGCTCGTAGAGGTAGAACGCGATCCGGTGCGGCTCGCGCGCGCGGGCGGCCGCTTCGATCTCGCGCGGGAATTGCGCGGCGCGGGCGACCAACGCGAGCTCCTCGGCGCCGAGCTGACCCAGCGCGGCATCGTTGGGCGTGATCCCGATGTCGGCGGCCTTGCGCAGCGTCGAGCGGATGCGCGCGTGGGCGTATTGGACGTAAAAGACCGGATTGTCCTTCGAGGCTTCGACCACCTTGTCGAAGTCGAAGTCCATCTGCGCATCGGGCTTGCGGGTGAGCATGGTGAAGCGCACCACGTCCTTGCCGACCATGTCGACCACGTCAGCGAGCGTGACGAAATTGCCCGACCGCTTGGACATCTTGAACGGCGCGCCGCCCTTCATCAGCTGGACCATCTGGACGAGCTTGACCTCGAAGGGCTTGGGCGCAGCACCATCGGCGCTGGTCAACGCGGCGACCGCAGCCTTGATACGCTTGACGGTGCCCGCATGGTCCGCACCCCAGATGTCGACCAGCGCATCGGCGGTCTGGGCCTTCTGGAAGTGGTAGGCGAGGTCTGCGCCGAAATAGGTCCACGCGCCGTTCGACTTCTTGATCGGGCGATCCTGATCATCGCCGAACTTGGTCGAGCGGAACAGCGGCAGCTGGACCGGCTCCCAGTCCTCGGGCGGGGCCTTGCCCTTGGGGGCTTCGAGCACGCCGTCATAGACAAGGTCGTGGGTCCGCAGCCATTGCTCGGCGGCATCGACCTTGCCCGAGGCTTGCAGCTCGGCTTCCGAAGAGAACAGGTCGTGCTTGATGCCGAGCGTGGCGAGATCCTCGCGGATCATGTCCATCATCGCCGCGACCGCGCGGGTGCGGAAGAGGATCAGCCAGTCGCCTTCCGGCGCGGCGGCGTATTGGTCACCGAACTCAGCGGCTAGCGCCTGACCCACCGGGACCAGATAATCGCCCGGATAGAGACCCTCGGGGATGGTGATCTCTTGGCCCAGCGCCTCGCGATACCGCATGTGCACCGAGCGGGCGAGGACATCGACCTGCGCGCCGGCATCGTTGACGTAGTATTCGCGCGTGACCTCGTGGCCCGCGAATTCGAGCAGCGAGCCCAGCGCATCGCCCACCACCGCGCCGCGGCAATGGCCCATGTGCATCGGACCCGTGGGGTTGGCCGAGACATATTCGACATTGACCACCCGGCCCTCGCCCATGCCCGAGCGGCCGTAATCGGCGCCGAGGGTGGCGATGGCGGCGAGTTCGTCGAGCCATGCGGCGGGCGCGAGGCGCAGATTGATGAAGCCGGGGCCGGCGATTTCGGCGCTGGTGATGCCGGGGTGCGCCGCGAGCTTGGCGGTGATCGCCTCGGCCAGCGCGCGGGGGTTAAGCCCGGCAGGCTTGGCCAGCACCATCGCGGCGTTGGTGGCAAGGTCGCCATGCGAAGCGTCGCGCGGCGGTTCGAGCGTGACATTGGCAAAGCTGGTGCCCGCGGGCAGCGTGCCCTCAGCGATCAGCTGGGTCAGAACGGTTTCGATCAGCGCCGTGTGGGCGGCATAGAGGGTTTTCGTGGCAGTCATGGTTGTCTCGTGCATGAGGCGCGATTGTTCGCGCGTGCAAAGAAGGAAGCCAAGCCCCGGGTCAAGCCCGGGGTGACGATAATGAAAAAGTGCTTCGACAAGCCAGCGTGTGGCGATGATCGGCGCCAAAGGCGTCGCAAGGCCGAACGGCCGCCCGCAGGTGCCCGGAGCGCAGCGGAGGATCAGCACCGAGGACGGGGGCGCGGAGGCGCCCCCGCAAACTTACCTCGTCACGTTATACTTCAGCTGGTCCTCGGTCAGCTGGAAGCCGACCAGCATCTCGAAGCGAGTGCGGGCGATCGCCGCCTTGACTTCAGGGTCGGCGAGCGGATCGAGCGCCGCTTCCTGATCGCCCGCGCGGCGTCGTCGGGTGATCTTGTCGCGGATGTCCTCGGGCAGCGCGGCATCGACGCGGTTGACGAAGCCGCCGGCCTTGGCGGTCGCAGTCGCGCGCTCCTGCCCGTCAGCAAAGGCGAGCGTGACGGTACCGATGCGCTTGGAGACCACCGCGCTGCCGCCGCGCACGACGGTGACGAAATAGGGCAGTTCCACGCTGCGCGCGCCGCGCGTGTCGCTGCGGCGGGCGTTCACGGTGA
>JAIYEK010000146.1 GCA_027487015.1 Erythrobacteraceae bacterium
ACAGACACCTTGATCAACCGCAAATACGCAGACTGCGGCACAACGGATGGGGTGACCCGCATGACACAAATAGTTATCGAGCCGGTCACCGACAAGCGCGGGCGGGCCGCCTTCGTCGACCTCGGCCGGGCGTTCTCCGACCGACTGGAGAACTTCGTCCCGCAGATCCGTTCCGAGCAGATCGAGCTGATCGATCCGGACAAGAACCCCTTCTTCGGCCACGCCCGCGTCCAGCTGTTCATCGCGCGGGCCGACGGCAAGCCGGTCGGGCGCATTTCGGCGCATATCGACGAACTCGCGCTCGCGATGCCGGCCGATCAGGGCTTTGGCCCCGGCACCGGCTTCTTCGGATATTTCGATGCCGAGAACGAAGACGTCGCCCGCGCGCTGCTGACGGCGGCGGAAGGCTGGCTGGCGGGCGAGGGGATGACCCGCGTGCTCGGCCCGATCTCGCTGTCGATCTGGGAGGAGCCGGGCCTGCTGGTGCACGGGCAGGATCACCCGCCGATGGTTTTGATGGGCCATCACCCCGCGCATTACGCGGCGTGGATCGAGGCGGCGGGATACGCCCGCGCCAAGACGCTCTACACCTATGATCTCGACATCTCGAAGCCCTTCCCGCCGCTGGTGCAGCGCATCGTGCAATCGGGCCACAAGAACGCGCGGATCAATGTCCGCCGCGTGCGCAAGGCCGATTGGGACTCCGAAGTCGCGATTATCCTCGGCATCCTCAACGATGCCTGGTCGGACAACTGGGGCTTCGTGCCCTTCACGCCCCAAGAGGTCGCCTATGCGGGCAAGAAGCTGCGCCAGATCATCAAGGAAGAGCTCAACATGATCGCCGAGGTCGACGGGCGGCCGGTCGCCTTCATGCTGACCTTCCCCGACGTGAACGACGCGCTGGCGAAGATCGGCGGCAAATTGCTGCCCTTCGGCTGGATCCACATGCTGCGCTGGCTGCGCTTTCCCAAGGGCGCAGGGATGCGGGTGCCGCTGATGGGGGTGCTCAAGGAGCTCCACAACAGCCGCCTTGCGAGCCAGCTCGCCTTCATGATGATCGAGGCAATCCGCGAGCAATCGCACACCAAGTTCGGCTCGGTGCGCGGCGAACTCGGCTGGGTGCTCGAGGACAACCAGGGGATGGTGGCGATCGCCGACACGATCCAGTCGAAGGTCAACCGCGAATATGCGATCTACCAGCGGGTTTTGGGGTAAGGTCCGTGGCGATAGCCATGACTTTGGAAACAAGACGGCTCGCCCTGACGCTCGCGTATTGGCAGCCTATCTTGATCGTTTTCGGTGCGTTCGCATTCGATCTGCGAGGTACGCCCGCGCTTGTGCTCATCGCAGCGTCATTGATGATCGCAATTGCCGCAGGCATCGCGGCGTGGGTGCTTAGCCTGTTCGCCCTCTGCCCCGACTGCGGCGGCCGGTACTATTCGATCATCCCTCTGTTCTTCAATACCTCGCGGCGCTGCGCACAGTGCGGGCTGAGGGAAGAGGACGGCGCGCCCCTGCGGAACGGCAGACCCTAATCAAGAAAAAGGCGTTATTATACTTGACGTACCCAAGGGTTTTGCGTAGGTATGGCTTCAACGAACGGAGCCTGCCATGTCGAACCTTTCCGCCCCTCACTTTCACAACGAAGAAGCGGCCTACGCTTACGTTGAGGCGCGCATCTGGCCAAACGGCCCTGTCTGCCCGCATTGCGGCGGCGTGGAGCGCATCAGCAAGATGCAGGGCAAGAGCACCCGCACTGGCGCATACAAGTGCTACCAGTGCCGCAAGCCCTTCACCGTGAAGATCGGCACCATCTTTGAGGACAGCAAGGTTCCGATGCGCGTTTGGCTGCAAGCCATGTACCTGATCGCTGGCAGCAAGAAGGGCATTTCGAGCAACCAACTGCACCGCATTCTTGGCGTCACCCTCAAGACCGCGTGGTTCATGTCTCACCGCATCCGCGAGGCTATGCGCTCTGACGATACCACCATGTTTGGCGGCAATGGCGGCGTGGTTGAAGTCGATGAAACCTTCATCGGTCGCATCAAGGGCGCACCGGTTAAGCGCGCCTTCCACCACAAGATGAAGGTGCTGGCACTGGTTGACCGTGACAGCGGCAAGGCTCGCACCATGGTCATCGAGAACGTGAACGCCTCGACTTTGATGCCTATCGTTCTTGAAAACGTGGCACGTGAAGCCCGCGTGATGACTGACGAACACAGCGGGTACCGCGACATGAACAAGTTCTTTGCCGCACACGGCACCACCAGCCACGGTCGCGGCGAGTACGTGAACCTTGAGGATCGCAGCATCCACAGCAACACCGTTGAAGGCTATTTCAGCATCTTCAAGCGCGGGATGAAGGGCGTGTATCAGTTCTGCGGGGAGCAGCACCTGCACCGCTATCTCGCTGAATTTGAGTTCCGCTATAACAACCGCGTTGCGCTTGGGTGCAACGATACCGACCGCGCCGACGCACTGCTTTCCGGTATCATTGGCAAGCGCCTCACCTATCAAACGACTAGTGCGAGGCACTGATGCCAAAGAAGCAGAACGCAGAGAGCGCGAAAGAGCAGAGCGACCGGTTCAAGCGCGAGGTTCAAAGGCTAATCGACGCTGGCGAACTAAGCCCCACCGAGGCCGAAAAGGCGCTTGATGTCATCGTCAGTAAGGCCTCTATGGCTCCCAATGGCTTGAAAGAACGGGGATAATTCCCTCCATACATTTTTGTTTACCAACTTCAGATTTGGCATGCTTGCAAAAACATCTGCAAATTTCTGAAGTTCTACTTTGGTAACTGTTGTAAAGGCACTGACCCCTTGCTTGGTAATTGCCGTCAGCAATCCGTAGTATTCTTCAGGATACTGGCCTTCATGTTCGCGGCGGACATGCCAAGCTAGCATGTCCGCCGCTTGCAAAGGCAGAACGTGAATGTCGTCCTCAAATTGGGGAGTGCCAGTCACCAAAGATCGCCACTCGGTTGGGACGGCATCAAACATCGCCTCAAACACTGGTATCACTTTGGCGGCGATGCCCTCCTGCCTGTCGAAAATAATCCGCGTCGGGCTATGGATGTGATTTTCCGCGTGCAAGCTAGCTATCCCAAGCACCATTCCTTGAAAAAGAAGAGCGTACGGAGAGGACATCGGGAATGGCAGGTGGGGCTTAAGGATCGCGTCAAACTCAGCCAAGCTGACGCTAGTGTGAAAAGACCAGGGATCGAACTTTTCAATTATCCTTGCCAACTTCCAGATCTTGTCAGTGCGCTGACTCTCTGAAAATTTCTGAAACTGTCCACGGCGAGAATGTGCCTCACTCATCTTGAAATATTCGATTGCAGGTTCATCGCGTAGAGCAACATCCCACTCATCAGACATAGCCTGCCATTGTTCGGCATCTTGAATGTAGCCCGCCATAAACAAGCGCCTGTCGCCAGATTGGCAGACGGAATCATCCACGTATGCTTGAAGCACGGCTATCGGCAACTCCTTCCAGCGCCGCCGAGGATACGCAGCCATGATGTGCGGCAAGGTGACGGCGCTAGTCATCTAGCACCTCCCGCGCCGAGAGTCTCGCGCTGGGTACGCTTGGTATAATAACGCCAAGAAAAAAGGCCTCCGTTGCAGAACAACGGAGGCCTTTCGGGATCGTATCACCAGCCGCTTGGACGGGAGGGGGGTCTCGGCGGTGACAAGGGGATAATGATCGTCCTTGCGGGCGGTTCCCGGCCCCCGCAAAATTTTTTTGACCCTAGGGAAACTGCCTAGGAAACCCCGCCGATCCAGCGCTTTGCGCGACAGGGGCGACGGGGCCGCGGGGAACCGCTATGGGCACGAGTCGGTTGCTCCAGCAAACCAGCGAAAGGTCCTCAATGTCCCTCGGAAGCCAGATCGCGGCCAGCCTGCCCTTCCTGCGCCGCTATGCGCGCGCGCTCACCGGATCGCAGGCGAGCGGGGATGCCTATGTGCGCGAAATGCTCGAAGCCGCGCTCGCCGATGCCGCGCTGATGGAGAGCCTCGCGGGCGGGCGCGTGCCGCTCTACCGCGCGTTCGGCAAGGTCTGGGCGAGCGGCTCGGCCCTCGCCCCCGCAGGCACGCCGACGAGCGAGCACGAGGCCGGCGCACAGGCCCGCCTCGGCGCGATCACGCCGCCCGCGCGCCAGGCGCTGCTGCTGACGACGCTGGAAGATTTCACCATCCCTGAAGCCGCCGCGATCCTCGAACGCACGCCCGCAGAGGTCGAGGCGCTGGTCGCCGAGGCCATCGCCGAGATCGAGCGCGAGCAGACCACCAGTGTCCTCATCATCGAGGACGAGCCGCTGATCGCAATGCAGCTCGAAGACCTCGTCACCGGCCTCGGCCACACCGTCAGTGGCACCGCCGCGACCCGCACCCAGGCGCGCGCCGCTGTCGCCGAGGCGATGCCGGGGCTGGTGCTCGCCGACATCCAGCTAGCCGATGGCTCCTCGGGCCTCGATGCGGTGGACGATATCCTGAGCGTGGGCACAATGCCGGTAATCTTCATCACTGCCTATCCCGAGCGCCTGCTGACCGGCGACCGGCCCGAGCCGACCTACCTCGTCACCAAGCCCTTCCAGGAGGCGACGGTGCGCGCGGCGATCAGCCAGGCGCTGTTCTTCGGGAGCACGCGTCCGCTCTAGATCATACTCCGTTCGTGCTGAGCTTGTCGAAGCACCGTCCTTCTTCGAGGACCGCGCCGCAGGAGAAAGGGCGGCCCTTCGACAAGCTCAGGGCGAACGGGTGAACCCCTAAGGCTTCCTCACCCGCCGATCCGCCTCGCGCTCGCGGATGCGGAAGTCCGTGGGGCGGCGCACCGGTACGCGCAGCACGCAGCGCACGCCCGAGAGCGCGAAATCGAGCGTCACCGGCTGGCGCAATTCGTGGGCGACGACCTTCTCGATAAGCTCGGTGCCGAACCCGCGGCGGCGTTCATGCGCCACGGGCGGCCCGCCGGTCTCCTGCCATTCGACCTCGGCCCATTCGGTCTCTGCCGCCGCATCTTCACCGCGGCTCCAGCGGATCATGACCTTGCCGCCGGGCACGCTCAGCGCGCCGTATTTGGCGGCGTTGGTCGCAAGCTCGTGCACCGCCAGCCCGAAGGACAGCGCATCATTGGGCGCCAGTTCCAGCTCCGGCCCGTCGAGCAGGATCGCATCGTCGAGCACGCTGCGGAAATGCTGGAGCTCGGCCTCGATGACTGCGCGGATCGGGGTGGTGCCCCAGTCGGTCACGGTCAGCAGGTCGTGCGTGGCCGACAGCGCGCGGATGCGGCCCTCGAGCGAATCGGCGAAATCATCGAGCCCGCTCGCCCGCCTGCGGGTCAGCGACAGAATCGAGAGCACATTCGCCAGCGTGTTCTTGACCCGGTGATTGAGCTCGCGGGTCAACGAATTGCGGATCGAATGCTGCTCTTCGAAGAAGGCGAGGCGCGCCTGATCCTCGAAGGCTTGCTGGGTCAGCAGCCGCGCGAGCAGCATCAGCAGGCTGGCGAGCGCAAGGCCGAAGACCAGCGTCACCATCGACAGCGGCGAAAGCACCTGGCTGGCGGCGCTCTCGATCACCAGCATCAGCTTGCGGTCGGCGATGGTGACCTGCTGCGCCACCCGCTCCTCGGCCGCGCCGCTCGTCGCGTGGGCGACCAGCAGGTGCCCGGTCCCGATCTCGCCATCGTAAAGCCTGACGCCGAAGTGCATCTCGCCCTGCCGGTCGATCGCCGCATCGAGAAATTCGCGCGCTCGAAAGGGCGTGTAGACGAAGCCCGCCAGCCGCCGCGCGCCTGCCTCCTTGCCGGGCACGTCCATCCGGAACACCGGCATGTAGATCGCGAAAGCCGGCGCTGTGCCGCTGGTTTCCTGCACCAGCACGATCCGGCCCGAGGCAGCGGGGCGCAGGGTCAGCTCGGCCTCGGCCATCGCAGCAGCGCGGGCGGCGTCGGAATACATGTCATAGCCCAGCGCGCGGCGGTTCACCGCGGTCGCGGGCGCGAACATCGCCACCGGCGCGATGCGCCCTGTGCCTGCGGTGGGCGCGGGGTAGATGTCGGGATAGGCGGGCTGGGTAATGCGGGTGCGGGCGAGGAAAGCAGGTAGGTCGCGCGCCTCGATCACCGGGATCCAGCCGATCCCTTCAGCGCCCGAATATTCGGTGTTGAGCTTCAAGGCGCGCACGAAGCTGTCGAAGGTGTCGGGGCTGACCTCCTCGACGCTCGCGAACAGCGCTGCGCCGGCGCGCAGGTAGGAGGTGAAGCCGCTCCCGCTGCGATCGAGCGCGGCGGCCAGACTTTGCGCATATTCGCGCATCTGCGCGCGCTCGCGGGCGCGGGCGTTGCTCTCGATCGAGAAGACGCTGAGCGCAGTGATCGCGGCGAGCGCGAGGAAGATCAGCAGCGGGATCGCGCGCGGATAGAGAACCAGCCAGCGCCGCGCCCGCTCCGACGAATCCCGCCCGGCGGAATCCGGTAAGGCAAGGTCCGCCGCGTCGGCATCGGCATGGAGGGCAAGCGGTTCGATGTTGCGCGGTTCCTGTGAGGCCCTGAGTGCAGGATCGGTACGGCCAGACCCGGTGGCGGAACCAAACAGGTAGCGCATCGTTCCCGAATCGTCCAAACCCGGCCTGCGGGATCCCCTTCGTGTATGGCACCTTGCCCGGCACGGGGGTTCCCCCGCAGCCGGATCGGCCTTAAGGCGTGCCGGGATACGGGATCAGGGATGACCGAGTAGATGGCCTCGATAGACGGACAAGGCGGCAACGCAGGCGGAGGCGACCAGAGCGCCCGGCGCCGCCCGCCCGAATGGGCCGATGGCTTGAAGCAGCTCTATGATTCGGTGGTCGAAGAGGCCCTGCCCGACAACTTCAAGGATCTGCTAGACCGGCTCGACGCGATACCCCCCGCACGCGGCCGGGATAACGGCCAGTGAGCGCCGACAGGCCTTCCAGCGACAAGCGAACGGCTTCGGAAAAGTCCGATTTCAAGCGCGAGCTGACCGAGGTCGTCCCGCACCTTCGCGCCTTTGCGCGGGGGCTGTGCGGGCGGCCGGACCTCGCCGATGATCTGGTGCAGGAGACGCTGCTCAAGGCCTGGGCGGCGCAGGACCGGTTCGAACCGGGCACCTCGATGCGCGCCTGGACCTTCGTGATCCTGCGCAACGCCTATCTCACCGACATGCGCCGCAACCGCTTCCGCGGCGAGTATGACGAAGGCGTCGCCGAACGCATCCTCACCGCGCCCGCGGGCCAAGAGGAGCCGATCCACTTGAGCGACCTCCACCGCGCGCTGCTGACGCTCCCCGCCGAACGGCGCGAGGCGCTGCTGCTGGTGGGCGCGGGCGGCTTTTCTTACGAGGAAGCCGCAGCGATCTGCGGCTGCGCGGTCGGCACGATCAAGAGCCGCGTCGGCCGCGCGCGCGCTGCGCTCAGCGAAATGCTGGCAAGCGGCAGCATCCCGCGCCGCTCCACCGATGACGATGTGGCCCATACCGCGATCCTCGAGGAGCTCGATCAGGTTTCGGCCGGGAATGGTGTGAGTTCGCGGCCTTAATCGTCACCCCAGCGACAGCTGGGAGGACGAGAAAAGCAAAAGGCCCGAGGGATCGCTCCCCCGGGCCTTCTTCAAATCAAACCCGAAAAAATCAGGCGCCAGATCTTACGCGTAAGTCCACACCGTGCCGCGCGCGAGGTTTTCGCTGGCGAAGGCCCAGTTGAGCTTGGTTTCGACCACCGCGTCGAGATAGGCCGGGCGCTTGTTCTGGTGATCGAGGTAGTAGGCGTGCTCCCACACGTCGAGCACCAGCAGCGAGTTGAAGCCGCTGTCGGCGAGCGTGTCGGCATCGTGGGTTTCTTCGATCGAGAGCTTGCCGTCCTTCTCGGCGAGCCACACCCAGCCGCTTGCGAAGTGGCCGACGCCGCGGTCCTTGAGCTTCTGCTTCAGCTCGTCGACCGAGCCGAACGCCGCTTCAATACCGGCGAGCAGCTCGGGCGAGGCTTCGGTCGTCGCAGGCGCCATCGAGTGCCAGTAGAACGCGTGGTTCCACGTCTGGGCCGAGTTGTTGAACAGGCCCTGATTGGTCCCGCGCGAGGCGGCGACGATCGCTTCGAGCGACGCATCCGCGTGCGGGGTACCTTCGATCGCGGCGTTCATCTTGTCGACATAGGTCTGGTGGTGCTTGCCGTGGTGGAACGACAGCGTCTCGGCCGAGATGGCGGGCTCGAGCGCGGTGTCGGCATAGGGCAGCGGGGAAAGTGCGAAAGCCATGGGTATCCTCCGGTCGTGGTGATCTTTCAGGGGTTCGTAGCAGCAACGCAGATGTGGGCGAAGGGTTGCAGCTTCAAGTCGATGTCGTCTTGTCCGTTTGTTCGCTGCGGTCAACCGCGCTGGTGACCGCGACGTTCATGGTGACATTGCCAAGCGTGCGCATCAGGTCGGGCAGCATCTCGACCGCGACCAGCAGCGCGAGCGGCTCGACCGGCACGCCCATGGCGAGGGCTATGGGCCCGATGGACACCACAAAACTGATCGATCCGGGCAGGCTGACGGCGCTGAGGCTGATGACGCTCGCGATCAGGATCCCGGCGATGGCGACGCTCAGCGGCACCTCCACCCCGGCGAGCGCAGCGATGTAATAGACCACCGCGAGGTTCATCGCGGCGCTGGTCGCGCGGAAGATCACCACCGCGAGCGGCAGGACGAACTCGGCCGTGGCGGGGCGCAGGCCCAGCCGCCCGGCGCTGTCGAGCATCGCGGGCAGGCTCGCGAGCGAGGACTGGGTGGACAAGGCCACCGCCTGCGCGGGCAATAGCGCCTTGGCAAAAGCGCCCAGCCCCTTACCGCCCAATATCGCGGCGAGCGGATAGGCAAGGAGGAAGATGAAGGTGCCCATCAGCGTCACCGTCACCACGTAATGCCCCAGCGCGGCAAAGGCCCCGCCCCCGCTCTGCACGCCGACCCCGTAAGCCAGTGCGAAGACGCCGACAGGCGCGGCGGCGAGAACCCAGCCGATGATCAGCAGCATCGCATTGCCGAGCGCATGGAAGAATCCGAGCAGCCGCTCGCTCTGATCCTCAGGCAGGCGGGTGATCGCGACCGCGAACATCACGAAGAACAGCGTCAGCGGAAGCATCGCGGTCTCGGCCGCGGCAGCGACGACATTGGGGGAGACCAGCGAGGCGAGGAAGTCGAGCACCTTGGGCACCTCGCCCACATCGGCCGGGGTCTGCGCGAGGAACGCGCCCGCGCCCTGCGGCACCGGAAAAGCGCGTAGCAGCGCGGGCATGGCGATGGCGGTGAAGGCCCCGCCGGCAAGCTGCACCGCCACCATGATCCCGATCATCCGCCGCGCCGCCGTGCCAACACGCGCGGCGAAGATCATCTGCACGAGGCCGAGCACCAGCAGCGCGGCGACCAGCGGGATGATCGTCATCTGCAACGCGCGCAGCCAGAGCCCGCCGATCAGCCCTGCGATGTCGGACACGCCCTGCGGCGCTCCGGCCAAGCCGCCCAGAATCCCTGCGCCCAGCCCGCCGACCAGCGCGGCAAAGGTCAACGCCACCGGCAGGCGGATCGAAACCAGCGCGAATTTTCCCTGCCCGGCCGCGCCGGAGTTGTCGCTATCGTGCAATGGCATGTCCTTGTGCGGGCGGCTTGCGGGAGTCTTGCCCTTCCCTTTGAGCCCTAACCGCGCCAGAAGCGCGAGACAATATTGGCAAGGCCGCTGACGGCAGGGGAATTGATGGCACGCAAGCTGTTCGGAACCGACGGGATCAGGGGCCGCACCAATGCCGGCGTGATGACCGCCGCGACCGCGATGAAGGTCGGACAGGCGGCAGGACGCCATTTCGTGCGCGGCGGACACCGCCACCGGGTGGTGATCGGCAAGGACACGCGCCTGTCGGGCTACATGATGGAAAGCGCGCTGGTGGCGGGCTTCACGTCGGTGGGGATCGACGTGATCATGACCGGGCCGCTGCCTACCCCCGCGATCGCGCTGCTCACCCGCGAGATGCGCGCCGATCTTGGCGTGATGATCTCGGCCAGCCACAATCCCTTCGCCGACAACGGCATCAAGCTGTTCGGCCCCGACGGCTTTAAGCTTTCGGACGAGGCCGAGGGCGAGATCGAACGGCTGATGGAAACCGACATCCCCTTGGCGCCCGCCGAGAAGATCGGCCGCGCGCGGCGGATCGAGGACGCGCGCGGGCGCTATATCCACGCGGTCAAGCAGTCGGTCGCCGCCGATGTCCGCTTCGATGGGCTGAAGGTCGTGGTCGATTGCGCCAACGGCGCGGCCTATCAGGTCGCCCCCTCGGCGATCTGGGAGCTCGGCGCGGATGTGGTGGCGCTGGGCGTCACTCCCAACGGCACCAACATCAACGACGGGGTCGGTTCGACCGCGATCGCGGCGCTCCAGGCCAAGGTGGTCGAGGAAGGCGCTGATATCGGCATTGCGCTCGATGGCGATGCCGACCGGTTGATCGTGGTCGACGAAAAGGGCCGCGCGGTCGATGGCGACCAGATCATGGCGCTGATCGCGGGCCGGATGCAGGAACGCGGCTCGTTGAAGGGCGGCGGGGTCGTGGCGACGGTGATGAGCAATCTGGGGCTCGAACGCTATCTCGCCGGACGCGGCCTCGACCTCGTCCGCGCCAAGGTCGGCGACCGCTACGTGCTCGAGGCGATGAAGGCGGGCGGATATAATGTTGGCGGCGAGCAATCTGGGCACATGATCCTGCTCGATCACGCCACCACCGGCGATGGCACGGTCGCGGCCCTGCGCGTGCTGGCGAGCCTCGTGCGCTCGGGCAAGCCGGCGAGCGAGCTGCTGCATGTGTTCGACCCCGTGCCGCAATTGCTCAAAAACGTGCGCTACGAAGGCGGCAAGCCGCTTGAGAATGATGCGGTGAAAGCGATGATCGCCGAGGCCGAGGCCGCGCTGGCTGGCAAGGGCCGCTTGGTCATCCGCCCCTCGGGCACCGAGCCGGTGATCCGGGTGATGGCCGAGGGCGACGACCAGCGCCAGGTCGAACAGGTGGTGGACGCGATCTGCGAAGCGGTGCGCGTCGCAGCCGGCTAGGCCTTAGGGCCAGGCGTCGACCAGCGCCTCGGACGAAAGCCATAGGATGAACGGCGCGGCCACGATGAAGGCGAGCGTCGCCGCATGCAGCCGCGCCCTGTCCATATCGTCGCGGCGGATCGCGACCACCAGCATGGCGACCACGGCCAGCGCCCACGCGCCGTAGAGCACGCCGAGGGTAATTAGGGTGGGCTGCATGATCGTGTTCAGATCAGTGCCCAGCGCGCCAGCGATCAGCCACAGAAACGGGGCGACGAACATCGCCACGGTGAAGGCCAGAAGCAGGCCCAGCATCGCCCCAAGCGGGCTGCTTGCCAGCAGCAGCAGGCCGACCAGACCGGCAATCGTGAAGGTGAATTTGCCCTGTTCCATCGCGCCTTCCATAGCCCGGAACCTGTAAAGACCGGATGAAGAGGAGTGTTTTGCCCTTTTGCCCCGCGATCCGTCGCGCTAGGTCTGCGCCATGCTCGAAATGCGACCCGATTGCGAAACCTGCGGCGTGCTGCTACCGGCCGATGCGCCGGGCGCCTTCATCTGCTCCTTCGAATGCTCCTACTGCGCCGAATGCGCCGAGGACCTCGACGACCGCTGCCCCAATTGCGGCGGCGAGCTGATGGACCGCCCGACCCGCGCCAAAGCGCTCCACGCGAAGTTCCCACCGAGCACGGAGCGCAAGTTCAAGGGGTGAGCCCTCATCCGTCTTCCCGGCGCAGGCCGGGGTGACGATGAAGCTCATTGGCTGCTAACACGCTTCCATGACCCCTCCCCCCCGCATCCTATCCATCGCCGGTTCGGACTCCTCAGGCGGCGCAGGCATTCAGGCCGACATCAAGACCATCACCATGCTCGGCGGCTATGCGATGACTGCGGTGACCGCGATCACCGCGCAGAACACGCTGGGTGTGCAGGGCATCGCGCCGATTGCGCCCGAGATGGTCGCCCAGCAGATCGCCTCATGCCTCGATGACATCGGCGTCGATGCGGTGAAGATCGGGATGCTCGCCACTCCGCAAGTGATCGCCGCGGTGGCGGCGGCGCTGGAGAGCGTGGACGCGCCAATCGTGCTCGATCCGGTGATGATCGCGACCTCGGGTGCGGTGCTGGTCGGGCCCGAGGCGGTTCAGGCCCTGCGCGCGACGCTATTCCCGCGCGCGGCGCTCATCACCCCCAACCTCCCCGAACTTGCGCACCTCGCCGGCCGCGCGCTGCCGAGCCACGACGCGATGGTCGAGGCCGCAATCGAGCTCGCCGCCGCGACCGGCACGGCGGTGCTGGCGAAAGGCGGCCATGCAGAGGGCGAGAGCATCACCGACGTGCTGATCGTCCCCGGCGAGGCCCCGGTGTCCTTCACCCACGCGCGGATCGACACCCGCCACACCCACGGTACCGGCTGCACGCTGTCCTCGGCGATCGCGACGCTATTGGGGCGCGGAGAGCCGCTGGCGGTCGCGGTCGCCCGCGCGCGCATCTATGTCCGCATGGCGATAGAGGCTGCCCCGGGCTTTGGCGCGGGCAGCGGTCCGCTGGGGCATCAACGGGTCGGCTTCCGCGACTGACGCGCGGCGCCCCCTCAATCTTCCGCCATCGGGTCCTTGATGTCGTAGAAGTCCGCGATGCAAGCCCAGGCTTCTTCGGCCGACTCGACCCAGGTGAAGAGGTCGAGATCGCTCTTGGAGATCACGCCCTCTTCCGCCAGCGCGTCGAAATCGATCACGCGGGTCCAGAATTCCTTGCCGAACAGAATGATCGGCATCGGCTTCATCTTGCCGGTCTGGATCAGCGTGACGAGCTCGAAGAATTCATCGAAGGTCCCGAAGCCGCCCGGGAACACCGCCACCGCACGCGCGCGCAGCAGGAAGTGCATCTTGCGCAAGGCGAAGTAGTGGAACTGGAAGCTGAGATAGGGCGTCACATAGGGATTGGGCGCCTGCTCGTGGGGGAGCACGATGTTGAGCCCGATCGATTCGCTGCCCGCATCTGACGCGCCGCGGTTGCCCGCCTCCATGATCGAGGGGCCGCCGCCGGTGGTGACGACAAACTGCCGCTCGCCGTTCTCGATGATGCCCTTCTCGCTCACCAGCCGCGCGAGGCGATAGGCCTCGTCATAATACTTCGCCTTTTCGGCAAGGCGGGCGGCGACCTTCTGATCGTATTCCGAGCCGTTCTTCGCCGCTTCGATGCGCGCTTCGGCCTGAGCCGGCGAGGGAATGCGCGCCGAGCCATACATCACCAGCGTGGATCCGACCCGCGCCTCGTCGAGCAGCATTTCGGGCTTGAGCAATTCGAGCTGGAAGCGCACCGGACGCAATTCGTCGCGCAGCAGGAAATCGGTGTCGCGGAAGGCGAGCTTGTAGGCCGGATGCGCGGTCTGCGGCGTGCGCTCGGGGCCGCCTTCGGCAAAGCGCGTTTCCTCGCCGGCGCGGTAGAATTTCCGGTTGGTCAATTCATGATCGGTCATGGCTCGCCCCTGCCAGAGCCCCGCCACCCCCGCAATAGTCTAGGACCCTGCGGCGATCCGAGAGCAGCGATCTCGGGAAAAATGCCGTGCGGGTCTATGCCGGGCCGGGCTTCAAGCTGAAGGCATGACCGGGCTGGCAAGCGGCGGGCGTCACCCCACGCTTGCCAGCCACGAGCCATCACCTGCCTCACGGAAGGCGAATTCCCGCCCGGTGAAGCGCGCGATCAGCGCGGCGGCGGTGCGGGTGTGCTCGGACAGCTTGACCGTGCTGAATGCGCCCGCCCCGGCAAATGCGAAGGGCAGCAGCAACTGGTCCTGCAAGTAGGGACCGGCGAAGGCACCCGACGCGAGGTAGCCCGCCATCCGCTTGGCTGCGGTCTTGGCGAGGCGTTCTGCGGGGACGCCAATCTGGCCGAAGGCGGACATGACCTCAGTCACATGCTCGCATTCGGCGGTGATCAGCAGCGCATTGCCGGGGCCGTGATCGGCAGGAAGTTGCACCGGAGCAAAGGCGTCCTCGGGCCAATCGGCCAGCACCTTGCGCGCGGACTTCAACTCCCGGTCGGCAATGTCGAACGGGATGCCCGTAATCAGCGCCTCGACCTTGCCGGAGCGGAATGAGCCGCGCGCCGTGCATTCAATCGGCGTAAGCGCGGCAGGCGCGATCTCGAGCACAATCTGACCGCCGCCGCGCGGGAAGAACCCGTGGCGCTTCAATGTCACGGTGAGGCCCGGACCCATGCGGGCGAGGACCGGCAGCAGCGTGTGGGCGAGGAATTCGAAAGGCGGGGCCGAGGACGCGTGTGTCCCTCCCTCGATCACGATGCGCGAGGGCGCGCCCGCCAGCATCAGCGGGACGAACACGGTCTGCACCACCAAGGCGGTGCTGCCTGCCGTGCCGATGGCGAAGTGGTATTCTCCCGGCACGACAGCGCCGGGCCGGAAGGTCAGCTCACGCGAGCCGACCGCCAGCCCCGAACATTCCGCCGACCCAATCGCCGCTGCCGCCTCGAGCGCGGTGACGTGCTGGCGCATCAGCCCGGGCTTTGCGCGCCCGCCACGGATATTGGTGATGGTGAAAGGCTCCCCCGTCAGCAGGGAAAGCGCCGCCGCATAGCGCAGCACCTGCCCCCCGCCTTCGCCTTCTGAGCCGTCGATGGTGATCATGTCTTGGTACTCAAATAGACGATGGCGGCGTGAAGGGCGCTAACCCTTCACGCACACCACCTGCTTCAGCGTGTGGACGATCTCCACCAGGTCGGCCTGCGCGGCCATCACGGCTTCGATCGGCTTGTAGGCCTTGGGCGTTTCATCGATCACGCCCGCGTCCTTGCGGCACTCGACCCCCGCAGTGTCGGCGAGGTGTTCGTCGAGGCTCACCAGCTTCTTGGCTGCGGTGCGGCTCATCACCCGGCCTGCGCCGTGCGAGCAGCTGTCGAAGCTTTCGGGGTTGCCCAGCCCGCGCACGATGAAGCTCTTCGCTCCCATCGAGCCCGGGATGATCCCCATTGTCCCCTTCGCCGCGCGCACCGCACCCTTCCGGGTGACCAGCACGCTTTCGCCAAAGTGATGCTCGCGCGTCACGTAGTTGTGGTGGCAGTTCACCGCCTCGCACTCCGCATCGAAGGGCTTGGCGATCTGTGCCCGCAGCGCGTCGATGACATGCGCCATCATCACCTGCCGGTTGAGCTTGGCAAAGTCCTGCGCCCACTCGACCGCTTCGACATAGTCGTCGAAATGGTCGGTCCCTTCCGGGAAGTAGGCGAGGTCTTGGTCAGGCAGGTTGATGTGCCACTTGCGCATGTCCTGCTTGGCCAGTTCGATGAAGAACGTGCCGATCGCGTTGCCCACGCCCCGCGAGCCCGAATGGAGCATCACCCACACGCGCTGTTCCTCGTCGAGGCACAGTTCGATGAAGTGGTTCCCCGTCCCCAGCGTGCCGAGGTGCATGAGGTTGTTGGTGTTGCGCAGGCGCGGGTGCTTGGCGACGATCCGTCCGAAGCGTTCGGCAAGCTTCGCCCAGGCGTCGATCGCTGCGCGCGGGGGTTCGCCCCACGCGCCCTTGTCACGCTGACCGCGTCCCGCCGTGCGCCCGTGCGGCACCGCCGCCTCGATCGCCGAGCGGATGCCCGCAAGGTTGTCGGGCAGGTCGCTGGCGACAAGCGAAGTGCGCGCCGCCATCATCCCGCAGCCGATATCGACGCCCACGGCGGCCGGAATCACCGCGCCCTTGGTCGGGATGACCGAGCCCACGGTCGCGCCGATCCCCACGTGGACATCGGGCATCGCCGCGACATGCTTGAAGATGAACGGCATCTGCGCCGCGCGGGCGAGCTGGGCGCGCGCATCGTCTTCCACGGGGACGCCGCGCGTCCACATCTTGATCGGCGCTCCGCCCTGGGGCTGATGAAACTCGTACGTCGTATCGGTCATCGCGACCTCCTGTAATCTGTTCGTGCTACCGCTTTGCGGCTCAAGCACAAGGTGCCGGCGGCGAGGTGTGGCGAGACGTTTTTCCTGAGCTACTCCGGTTGCCCGGGGGCGGCTTCGAACCGCCGACCTCCTGCTTTCGCAGGCGCTCTGACCCATGTAGTCCCGCCGGCATCCGCCAGCGAATGATTGAAGTTCTCGGCTCACGGCGACGAGGATTTGGAAAGACGTTCCTGCTCTACCAGCTGAGCTACGGGCCCATAATCAGCGCTCACGCAGCGAAGCGTTAGCGCCCAAAAATGGTGGACCCGGCGGGACTCGAACCCGCGACCAGGCGATTAACATTCGATGTAGTCCTTCCGGCATTCGCCGTGAGCTTGGGAAAAGGCCGGGGCAACGAGTTGTGGTGAGACAACGGCCCTTAAGCTACGTTCCGGTGGCGGGATTCGAACCCGCATCTCCCCGCAGGATTGCTCCCATGAGGCGCTTTACTCGTCGGGCATCGTCTGTGGAGGATGTAGTCCCACCGGCATTTGCCCCGACCCTTTCCCAAATCTGGGTGCGGTCGCGGCGACGAGGATCGGGAAAGACGGGCGCCCTCAATTGAGAGCCACCATCGTGACAGGATGTAGTCCTTCCCGGCATTCGCCGCGACCGCACTGTTCAGTTCATTCAAATCTCCACTTCATTGACGACTTCGACCCAGTCGCGCGCCGTCCCGTTGGCAAAGCGCGCCATCGTGTCGAACACCGCGTCGGTGAACCCACCGACATTCATGATGTCCTTCCGGTCCTTGGCCTGCGCCGAGCCGTAGGGCTGGATGTCGATGCAGATCAGCTTCGCGCCCGGGTTACGGGCCTTCAGCCGGGTCCACTCGTTCATCGTCGCCGTCGCCCCGCGCCGGGCGGGATCGAGCCAGGATTCGTTATCCGACACGATCACCACCACATCGACCTTGGCCTTCTCGCGGTTGAGCAGTTCCAGCGGCGCCGACACCGAAGTGCCCCCGCCACCGACCGCCGCCAGCTTCGCCGCGTTGACCGCGACGCGCGCCTTGGGATCGAGCTTCACGTCGACGACGCGGTTCTCGAACGGCAGCACGCGGGTCCGCGGATTGCTCCGCAGCATCGCGGCCGCCACCAGCGCGGCGATGTCGATGCAGCGCACGACCGAGGTCGCGCCCTTGCGGTATCCGGTCGCAGGCGAGCTCATCGAGCCCGACACGTCCGGACACACCACGACATGGCCTTGCAGCTTCGGCACCCGCGCCAGCGAGGCTTCGAGCGCCGTTTCCAGCGCCGCCTGCACCACCAGCGGGACGCCTTCGCCAACTTGCGAAAGCGCGGTCATCAGCTGGTACGGCGCGGGACGAACCTTCGCCATCGCCTCGGCGTCGCCAAGCCGGGCCGCGACCTTTTCGGTCACGCCTTTGACCTGGAACGCACCCTTGCGGGCCAGCGTGTTGAGGTTCATCCGCAGCGCCTGCCAGCCCATGCGTTCGGCCATCACCGCCCATTGCTTGGGCGTAAGGTCGAAGGCGGTCAGCCATTCGAAGGGCACATCGGGCAGGGGCCGCGAACGGTCCGCCTTCCATGCCTCGAACGCCGCGATCTCCGCCGGGAGGGCGGCGACGTCATAGGGCTTGCCGATCAGCCAGCCATAGAACGCACGCCGCTCGGCTGAGGCCGGGGCCGGGTGGACCATCTTGACGATGTCCGCGAGGCTCGGGTCATTGCCGGTCGCCGCCTGCATCAGCTGGCGGGTCGAGGCATTCTCGAGCCATTCGCGCACCAGCCGCTTGGGCCGCGAGCCCAGCGAGGTCCGCCCCACCTGGCCCGAACGCATGATCTGCACGAAGGTGCGCAGCATCCGTCCGTTGTCGACCACGCGGCGGAACACCGGGACCATCAGGTCCGGCTCAACGACCGAGAGCAGCGCGGCAAGCAGCGCCGGCATGTCCTTCATCGCACCCGACTGGCGGGCATAGACCGCGCACTTGGCGACCCACAGCGGATCGACCGCGCGCGCCGCTTCCAGCGCCTTGGCGAGCTGCGTTTCGGCATCGGTGTAGAAGCCGTCCGACAGCGTGCCGGTCGCGGCCAGCTGCGCGAGCAGCGCCTCGGGCCCATAGGCATAGGCGGCCCCGCCGGCTTCGTTCACCGTGTCGGTGCGCGGCAGGAAGCGCGAGAGCGCTGCGGCAAAGAGCGTCTTGTTGGCCATCGTCCAACTCCATCTGAATTCGTCATTGCGGGCTTTGGGCGGCCGGCCCATTCCGGCCGCCCCTTGTCCTGCATCGCACCGGGGTTCGACCACCCGGCGCATCTAGAATTGCATAGGACGTGCCAAAAGCTTGGCTGCCCACTTCTTTATTCTTTAAAATATTGATTTTATTGTCATTTATAGACCCGCTTGACTCAGGTCTTCCCATCAATTGATGTCGATTGTATATCCATCTCTATCGTGATTGATAAATTTGGATAACTCGATGACGTCGCACCGCGCACGCGAGCCGAATGTTCTTCTCGCAACGCTTCCTGACCCCGCCTGGGTGGAATGCCCCCGCTGCTCGCGCCCGGCGCGGGTCGTCCGCAAGCCGCACCGATACCGGTTCGCGGCAGATGCGACCGTGACGTGCGGGCATTGTTCCTTTCGGCACGAGGATGCCGATGTCTTCAGGAATGTTCACGGGCAGCGCGTGCTATTGTCCCACCGGCGCCCCCGCTGTGGACGGTGCGGAGGGAACAGGTTCGATTTCCACGATCCCGCGGTTCACCGCCACCGATCGATGGTCGAAGTGCGTGCGCGGTGCGGGGGGTGCGGCGCAACGAACGCCTTCCCGGCGCGCGGCGGCGGCATGCTGCCTCGCGATGGGAGTGATCACTGGTTCGGGCTACCCCTCGTGCTGAAGACAGGCTTCGGCCGCTGGGTCGTATGGGCATACAACCCGGAGCACATTGATCTGATGGAGGCGTGGCTCAGAGCCGACCTCAGGGAGCGGTCACTGCACCCCTATTATGCGACCATGGCCGCACGCCTGCCTGCTTGGATGAAGGCGGCGCATGCCCGTCCGAAGATGCTGCATGCCTTGGCCAAACTCCGGCAGATTGCCAAGCGTGAGGGCATTTCATGAAACCCACCACCGTCATCGGCTTCCTCGGCTCGACCCTCGACGCCGCCAAATTCGGTCCCTCGCGCTGGAACAAGTGGCGGCCCACGGTCAGCATCTGCATGCAGGAGGATTTGAGGGTCGATCGCTTCGTCCTGATCCATGGCAGCTACCACAGCCGCCTTGCCGAGTTCGTCGCCGAGGATATCCGCTCTGTCTCGCCCGAGACCGAGGTGGTCCCGCATGTCATGGACTTCGCCGACCCCTGGGACTTCGAGGAAGTCTACGGCAAGCTCCTCGATTTCGCGCGCGGCTTTCCGTTCGATCCCGAGGTGCAGGACTATCTCGTCCACATCACCACCGGCACCCACGTCGCGCAGATCTGCCTCTTCCTGCTGACCGAGGCGCGTTATCTGCCCGGCCGTCTGCTGCAGACCCAGCCCGCGCGCGGCGTGCCACAGCCGGTCGGCACATGGGCCCCGATCGACCTCGATCTGTCGCGCTACGATTCCATCGCCACGCGCTTCGCCGAAGCGAGCGTGGAGAGCACCAGCTTTCTCAAGAGCGGCATCGACACCCGCAATGCGGGTTTCAACCGGATGATCGAGGAGATCGAGCAAGTCGCGGTGCGCAGCCGCGCGCCGATCCTGCTGATGGGGCCGACCGGCGCGGGCAAGAGCCAGCTGGCGCGCAAGATTTATGAATTGAAGAAACTGCGCCATCAGGTCAGCGGGCCGTTTGTCGAGGTCAATTGCGCGACGCTCAAGGGTGACAGCGCCATGTCCGCGCTATTCGGGCACAAGAAGGGCGCGTTCACCGGCGCCGTGCAGGATCGCCCGGGGTTGCTCAAGAGCGCGAACAAGGGCGTGCTGTTCCTTGACGAGATTGGCGAGTTGGGGCTGGACGAACAGGCGATGATCCTGCGCGCGATCGAGGAAGGGCGGTTCCTGCCGGTGGGTGCCGACAGCGATGTCAGCAGCGAATTTCAACTGATCGCCGGGACCAATCGCAATCTGATGCAAGAGGTTGCCGCGGGACAGTTCCGCGATGATCTGTTTGCGCGGCTCAACCTGTGGACCTTCACGCTGCCAAGCCTTGCCGAGCGGCGCGAGGACATCGAACCCAATCTCGACTTCGAGCTTGATCGCTTTGCCGAGCGGGAAGGCACTCGGGTGACCTTCAACAAGGAAGCGCGCGCGCAGTATATCGCCTTTGCGACCAACCCCGGGGCGAGGTGGTCCGGCAATTTCCGCGACCTCGCTGCGAGCGTCACCCGCATGGCGACGCTTTGCCCCAGCGGGCGGATCGACGCAGATACGGTCGCGCTTGAAACGGCGAGGCTGGCACGGCTGTGGTCGGGCGAGCCGTCTCAATCCTCCGGGCTTGAGGCGTTCCTCGATCCAGATCGATTGGCGGGGGTGGATCCGTTCGACCGGGTGCAGCTTGAATATGTCATTTCGGTCTGCCGCACATGCGCCAGCTTGTCAGAGGCGGGACGTTGCCTGTTCGCCGCCTCGCGCCAGCAACGCAGTTCGACCAATGATGCCGACCGGTTGCGCAAATATCTCGCCAAGTTCGGCTTGGACTGGGCGAGGATAACCGCCGACCGGAGCTTATCGCAGCGCTGACCATCATCGCCGGCTTCTGATGGGTCAGGAGCCACGGATAAGCCGCGCTGCGGCATGCGGGGTTGCTCAGCCGAGCTTTCGCACATAGCCTTTGCATCTGCGGTTACGACCGTAGCGGAAGGGGGGAGACGCTTGTGCTGAAACCGAATTTGGTAGCGCTACCATGGAAGCTTGTTGCCTGCACCGCGGCGCTCGTGGGGCTGACCGGCCAAGCCTGGGCGGGCGAAGTGCGGCAGGTGGCGCATGGCATGGTCGTCACCACCGATGCGGGCGACGGGGTCCGCGTGCTCGCTTATGCCGATGGCACGTTCCGGGTGACCGTCGCCGAGACCCTGCCTGAAGGCCATCCGACCGCGATGGTAGTAGCCGAAGCGGACGGCACGCCCACCTTCCGGAGCGATGGCGCGGTGGCTACGCTTGTCATGCCGCAAGCCTCGGCCGAGGTGAGCCTCGCTGACGGGCGCGTCACAATCCGCGATCCTCGCGGCGCCCTTCTGCTGGACGAATACGCCCCGGCGCGAAAGCTCGCTCCTGTGACGATTGAGGGGCAGGCCTGGCTGGCAATGCGGGTCCAGTTCAATCGCGGCACCGACGAGGGGCTTTACGGCCTCGGCCAGCACCAGAACCGCCAGATGAACTACAACGGCGAGGACGTCGAACTCGCTCAGCACAACATGGCGATTGCGGTTCCCTATCTCGTGTCGACGCGCGGCTACGGCCTGCTGTGGGACAACGCCTCGATCACGCGGGTGGGCGATCCCGAGCCCTACGCCAAGCTAGCGCTGGACTGGCAGGCGCAATACTATCTCGGCGACCGCGAGGTGCTCGCCCGCCGCGAGGCCGCGATCGACTACCAGTACATCAAGGATCAGGCGCGCTGGCCTGCCGAGGCGAAAGCCGCGACCGAAGCGGCGACCACCGGGCAGAACACGCAAGGCAATGCGCTCGAAAAGCAGCGGGTGGTCTGGACCGGGCGCTTCACCCCGGACGCGGGCGGCGTCCACAAGTTCCGGCTCTATTCCTCGTCCTATGTGAAGGTCTTCGCCAACGGCCAGCCGGTGCTGGAGCGGTGGCGGCAGAACTGGAATCCCTGGTACCACAACTTCACGCTCGATCTTGCGGCCGGACAGCCGGTCGACTTACGCGTCGAATGGGAGCCCAATCAGGGCTACATCGCGCTCGAACACGCCGATCCGCTGCCGCCCGAAGACCGCCGCTCGGTCAGCTTCGCGAGCGAAGCGGGCAAGGCGATCGACTATTACATCGTCCCCGCCCCGACGATGGACGCCGCCGTTGCCGGATACCGCCGCCTGACCGGCAAGGCGCCGATGATGCCGCGCTGGGCCTACGGCTTCTGGCAATCGCGCCAGCGCTACAACACGCAGGCAGAGGTCGTCGGCGTGATGCAGGCCTATCGCGACCAGAAGATCCCCATCGACGCGATCGTGCAGGATTGGTTCTACTGGCCCGAGGACAGCTGGGGCTGCCACTGCTTCGATCCCGCGCGCTTCCCTGATCCCGCCGCAATGGTCGACGCGGTCAAGGCGCTAAACGGGCGGGTGATGATCTCGGTCTGGCCCAAGTTCTACCCCGATACCGCCAACGGCAAGGCTCTGCGCGACAAGGGCTTCCTCTACGAACGCCCCCTCGCCGCAGGCCAGCGCGACTGGGTGGGGAAGGGTTACGCCAACACTTTCTACGATCCCTACGCCCCGGAGGCCCGCGCGCTCTACTGGCAGCAAATGAAGGACACGCTGCTGCCGCTGGGCTTCGATGCCTGGTGGATGGATGCGACCGAGCCCGACTGGCATTCGAACCTCTCCATCGAGGAGCGCGCCTACCAGATGACCTCGCCCACCACAGGGGTGCCGGGGGCGGCGATCTTCAATTCCTATCCGCTGGTCCACGCAGAGGGCGTGGCGGACGGGCTGCGTCTTGCCCAGCCCGACACCCGCCCCTTCATCCTCACCCGCAGCGGCTTTGGCGGAATCCAGCGCACGTCCTCCGCGCTATGGTCGGGCGATGTCGCCGCGCGGTGGGACGACCTGCGCGACCAGATCAGCGCCGGGCTCAACCTCAGTCTCGCGGGCGTGCCCAACTGGACGCATGATATCGGCGGTTTCGCGGTCGAGGAGCGCTTCAGCAAGCAGGATCCCGCCCACCTTTCGGAATGGCGCGAGCTCTATTTGCGCTGGTTCCAGTTCGGTGCCTTCTCGCCGCTATTCCGCAGCCACGGCGAGTTCCCGGCCCGTGAGACCTATCTCGTCAGCGAAGGCGATCCGGCGATGCGGGACGGCCTGCTGCATTACCACCACCTGCGCTACCGGCTGCTGCCCTATATCTACACGCTGGCGGCAGCGACGCACTTCGAGGATGCCACGATCCTGCGTCCGCTGGTGATGGACTTCGAAAGCGACAAGACCGTCTGGGGTATCGACGACCAATACCTGTTCGGCCCGTCGATCATGGCAGCTCCGGTGACCGAGTTTCAGGCCCGCTCGCGGCAGGTTTACCTGCCGAGCGGGACCGACTGGCATGACGCGCTCACGGGCAAGTGGTTGACGGGCGGCCAGACCATCACCGCAGCCGCCCCGCGCGAGCGGATGCCGCTCTTCGTGAGGGCCGGAGCCATCATTCCGGCTGGGCCCGACGTCCAGTGGACCGGCGAGAACCCGCAAGGGCCGCTCACGGTCCATGTCTTCGCCGGGGCCGATGGCCGCTTCACGCTCTACGAGGATGCAGGCACCGACATGGGCTACGCCCGCGGAGAGTTCGCCCGCATCCCGATGGATTGGAACGAGTCCAGCCGCACGCTGACGCTGGGTCCCCGCGAAGGCAGCTTCCCAAGCATGTCTGCGACGCGCCAGATCACCGTGGTCCTCCACGATGGACGAGGGACCGGCAATGTCTTCGAAGAACGCAAAGGGCGGACACTGACCTACGAAGGCAAGCTGATCGCGCTCGCGCTATAGCGGCCTGATCACGAGCCGATCCGCGCGTTTCCGATCCACCGGCGTGGGGCAACTGTGGTGCATGGAGTCGCTGAAACAGCGCCAGATGCGACAGAACAGCCCCGCAAGGGGTGTTCTCATGGGACCTCATGAAAAATCGTCAAAATGCTGGATGCCCCGCAAGGATTCGAACCTTGATTGACGGAGTCAGAGTCCGCTCTCTTACCATTAGAGGACGGGGCATCGGCCATGCGCCGGAGAATCCCCGGCAGCCTCGGCGAGCGCGCTCCCTAGTTTCGCGGGCGCCCGAGGTCAAGCGCCCTCGTGGTGCTGGCTGCTTGCGTGTGACCGTGCCTTGCGATAACTTGCATATCAAGTGCCGCGCGTGTGGAGGGTTATGCGCGCGGTGATATGAAAGTGTTGCGAAAATGGCGGAAACACTCCCGCCGGACAGGAATAGAAGTGCTGGGAAAAACCGGGGCGGCAAGTCCGGCAAGGTAGCCGATTTCCGCTACAAGCGCCCCCCCCAGCCCGATTCTCGCACCGCAGGTGGCGGTCGCGAGCCCCGCGCCAAGGGCGTGAGCGGCGAAGCGCGCCGGGCAGGGCGCCCGGTTGGCAAGAACGGCGCCGGCAAGGCAGCCCGCGTGCAGCCTGATCTGGCCGATATCGGCGCCTTCAAGGGCCCGGCGCATGGCGAGGCCTATGCCGCATTGGACCTTGGCACCAACAATTGCCGCCTGCTGATCGCGCGCCCCTCAGGCCGGGATTTCACGGTGATCGACGCCTTCAGCCGGGTGGTGCGCCTCGGCGAGGGGCTGGCGACGACCGGGCGCTTGTCCGATGCGGCGATGGACCGCACGCTCGGCGCGCTGACAATCTGCGCCGACAAGCTCCAGCGCCGCAATGTGCGGCTCGCCCGGAGCGTCGCGACCGAGGCTTGCCGCCGCGCCTCCAACGGCCCCGAATTCATCGAACGCGTGCGGCGCGAGACCGGCATCGCCTTGGACATCATCAGCGCCGAGGAGGAAGCGCGGCTCGCCGTGCTGGGGTGCCATATCCTGCTCGAGGCGGGCGAGGGGCCGGCGGTGATCTTCGACATCGGCGGGGGCTCGACCGAACTGGTGCTGGTCGAGGCAGGCGGCAAGGGCGTGCCGCGCATTCTCGACTGGCAGTCTGTGCCGTGGGGCGTGGTCAGCCTTACCGATACGGTTGGCCGTAGCGAGGATAGCGAGGCCGCGCGCCTCGCCCGCTTTGCGCGGATGCGCGAAATGGTGAGCGAGAGCTTCGCGCCCTTCGCCGCGCGGGTGGCAGGCGCGGCGCAGCACCCCGACATCCGCCTGCTCGGCACCAGCGGCACGGTGACGACGCTCGCCAGCCTCTATCTCGAACTGCCGAGCTATGACCGCAAGGCCGTGGATGGCCTGATCGTGCCCGCGCCCGAGATGCGCGGGATCAGCGCGAGGCTGGCGGTGATGACCCCCTTCGAGCGTGCGACCCTGCCGTGCATCGGGCAGGACCGCGCCGATCTGGTGGTGGCAGGCTGCGCAATTCTCGAGGCGATTCTCGACCTGTGGCCGGCACGCCGGCTCGGGGTGGCCGATCGCGGCATCCGCGAAGGCATCCTCCGAAGCATCATGGCCGCCGAGCGCCAGTCGGAACGCTCACTGAAGGCCCTGAAGAGCCAGCGCGGCAATGGGCGGCCTGCGCAATGACGCGCGGCACCAAGGAACCGAGCAAGCGCGTCAAGACCGCCAAGGGCCGCACCGCGAGCCAGGTGCGCTGGCTCGAACGCCAGCTCAATGATCCTTACGTCAAGCAGGCCAAGGCCGATGGCTACCGCAGCCGCGCGGCCTACAAGCTGATCGAGCTCGACGAGAAGTTCGGCCTGCTGAAGGGCGCGGCCCGCGTGGTCGACCTCGGCATCGCGCCGGGCGGCTGGGCGCAGGTGGTGCGCCAGAAATCGCCCAAGGCCGAAGTCGTGGGGATCGACCTTCTGCCGGTCGAGCCGCTCGAGGGCGTGACGATCTTCCAGATGGATTTTATGGACGACAAGGCCCCCGCGCTGCTCGCCGAGGCGCTGGGCGGCCCGCCCGATCTGGTCATTTCGGACATGGCGGCCAACACCGTCGGCCATAAGCAGACCGATCACCTGCGCACCATGGGCCTTGTCGAAGCGGGAGCATGGTTCGCGGTAGAGAACCTCGCGCCGGGCGGGGCTTTCGTGGCGAAGGTGCTGGCGGGGGGGACCGACACCGATCTGCTCGCCCTGCTCAAGAAGCATTTTTCGGCCGTCAAGCACGCCAAGCCCCCGGCAAGCCGCAAGGGCTCGTCGGAGTGGTACGTCATTGCCCAAGGGTTCAAGGGCTAGGCTGCATCCGACATCCAGCGCTGGCGGCCTGCAAATGGCCCGTTTCCCGGCGTTCCGGTGCTCACGGCCATGAAGGCCGCTGCGCTCCGGGTCCGGCAAACGCACCATTTTCGGCACGCCATCATCTGAATGTCGGACGCAGCCTGCGGCAACCCAGAAACGAAAAAGGGCGGCCCGAGAGCCGCCCTTTTTCTATTCGCTTTGAGGACCGCTTACTCGGCCGGAGTTTCCGCCGGGGCCGGGGTTTCGTCCCCAGCCGGGGTCTCGTCACCCGCAGGTGCGCCCGCCGCCGCATCGGCGACGAAGGTCGGCACGGGGAGGTTTGCGCCCTTGGCATTGAGGTACATGGCGATCGCCGCGCGATCCTCGACCTTGGGAAGGCCGGCAAAGCTCATCTTGGTGCCCGCGACATAGGCCTTGGGGTTCTTGAGCCAGTCGTTCATCTTGTCCCAGTCCCAGGTGCCGCCCAGCGCTTTCAGTTCAGCGCTGTAGGCAAAGCCGCCCTTGGCTGCGACCGGGCCGCCCATCACGCCCGCAAGGTTCGGGCCGATGCCATTGGCGCCGCCCGCGTCGACGGTGTGGCAGCTCTGGCACTTGGCGAAGGCCTTTTCGCCTGCGGCGATCAGCTCGGCCGCCGGCTTCATGTTGAGCGCTTCGGCCATGGACATTTCCGCAGCCGCCCCGCCGCTTTCCTCGACCGCGCCTTCGATCACGTAGCCGAGCTTTTCCGGGCGTTCCGGCTTGTCGCCATGGAAATACTTGCCCGAAAGGATCGAGAGACCCAAGCCGAGGCCGGCCGCGAACAGCACCCAGCCGGCGGCAGTGTTGAACAGATCGCCGCCACCATTCTGGCCTGCGGCGTTATCCTGCGAAGAGTTGTCTTGTGTCATCCCGCGCGCTCCATAGTGTCGCCCCGCGACGCGCGCAAGACTGATCGTGGCACATATCCTTGCGCTTTTTGCAAGCAGGCGAGCCCAAGGCCAATGCAGCACTTGTGCGCCCGCGCGCGCGCCTCTAGGCGCTGGGCCCGACATGCGATCCTTTCCCGGCCCTGCCCTCGAAATCGTCGACCGGATGCAGCGCGCCGCCGCCGCCGATCCGGCGCGCGCGATTGCCTTTCAGGGCTCGCCGGGGGCCAATTCGCACCGCGCGGCAACCGAGGCCTGCCCCGATCTTGCCCCGCTCCCCTGCTTCAGCTTCGAGGACGCGCTCGAGGCGGTGAAGGACGGACGCGCGGGTGCGGCGATCATCCCGATCGAGAATTCGCAGCACGGGCGCGTCGCCGATATCCACTTCCTGCTGCCCGAAAGCGGGCTCCACATCGTCGGCGAATATTTCATGCCGATCCACCATGCGCTGATGGCGTTGGGGAGCGGCCCGTTCGAGGCGGCCTACAGCCACCCGCAGGCCCTGGGCCAGTCGCGTCGCTACCTGCGCGAGCGGGGCATCGTCCCGCTAAGCCACGCCGACACCGCAGGCGCGGCGGCCTATGTGGCCGAGCGCGGCGATCCGAGCGTCGCGGCGATTGCCCCCGCGCTCGCCGCCGAGCTCTATGGGCTCACCATCATCGACCAGAATGTCGAGGACAGCCCCGACAACATGACGCGCTTCGTCATCCTAGCGAAACAGGCGCTCGCGCCGACGGCGCTCGCGGGCGAGCCGGTCATGACCACCTTCATCTTCGAAGTGAAGAACATCCCCGCCGCGCTCTACAAGGCGCTGGGCGGGTTCGCGACCAACGGCGTCAACATGACCAAGCTCGAAAGCTACCAGCAGGGCACGAGCTTTGCCGCGACCACCTTCTTCGCCGACATCATCGGCGCACCGGGCGATCCGGCGGTGGACCGCGCGCTGGAAGAATGCGCGTTCCATTCCAAGGAATTGCGCCTGCTCGGCAGCTACCGACAGGGCCGCGCCAGAGGATAAGGCGCGGCGGATCGCGGGGCCGCGCGGTTTCCCGTTGCGCATGCGCCAAGGGCATGCCACCACCGCATCCGGGATGACCGCAGCGGCCGCACAAAGCCTTTCCGAATCGCAAGACAATTCAGGCGGATCGACTCCCGCCGGATGGGAAGAACTGCGCGCCGACGACAGCATCCAATTCGCCCCCGTCACCATCCCCGAAACGCCCCCGCCCGAGCCGAGCTGGCTGTCGAAGCTGCTCGACGACTTCTTCGAGTGGCTCGCCGAGGTGCTCGCCCCGCTGGGTGAGTTGATCGGAAGTTCGTGGTGGTGGCTGCGCTGGGTGCCGGTCGCGCTGGTCGCCGTGTTCGCGCTGGTGCTGATCGTGCGGCTGATCGACCCCTCGCTGTTTCGCTTCGGCAGAATGCCCAAGGCCAAGGGGGCCGCCGCGCCCGAGGAAGTGTGGCGCCCCGATGCCGCCGCCAGCCTCGCGCTGCTCGAGGATGCCGACCGGCTCGCGGCGGAAGGCCGGTTCGACGAGGCGACCCACCTTTTGCTCCAGCGCAGCGTAGCGCAGATCAGCGCCGCGCGGCCCGACTGGGTGGAGCCATCGAGCACAGCGCGCGAGCTTGCCGCGCTCCCCGCCCTTCCCGCTGCCGCGCGCGACGCCTTCCGGGTGATCGCGACGCGGGTCGAGACCTCGCTCTTCGCGCTGCGCAGCCTTGAGCGCGCCGACTGGGAGGCCGCGCGCGCCGCCTATGCGCAATTCGCGCTGGCACGCTTCGACCGCAAGGCGCTCGCAGCATGAGCGCTGCCGCTTCCCGCCCCGCCGCCTTCTCGCGCCTCGGTGCCTTGATGCTGGTCGCGGGCGGGTTTGCGCTGTTCCTCGCGATGCTGTGGCTGCTGGGCGCGGACGCCGATTTCGGCGGTGAGCGCGGGCGCGGGCAGGCGCATGCTTCGAGCAATGGGTTGAACGGCTATTCCGGCCTCGTCCGGCTGGTCGAAGCGCAGGGCTACAGCGTCGAACGCTCGCGCAATCCCGAGGATCTCAAGACCCAGGATCTGCTGGTGCTCACCCCGGGCATCTATTCCGATGCCGAGGAAATCGGCAAGATCCTCGAGCAACGCCGCTTTCTCGGGCCGACGCTGGTGATCATGACCAAGTGGTGGGCCAATCAGCCCGGCCCCAATGTGCCGCCCAAGGTCCAGGCGAAGTTCAAGCGCGGCTGGGTGATCATCAATGGCGCATCGCCGAGCGAATGGCCGGCCGATTTGCCGAAAGGCTATCGCTTTACCCACGCGGTCTTTCCCCAATCGGCAAACACGGAGGCCATGATCGTCCTGCCCGAGGCGCCGGCTGGGGGACCCGCCAAGCCTCCTGCCGCCAAGCCCTCCAAGCCCGTCAAGCCCGCCGCTCCGGCACGCTGGAGCGGGATGGGGCTGGACGGCACCTTGCCGCGCGAAGTGGTGCTCCACGCCAATCTGGAGGACGGTCAGGAAGCGCTGATCACCGATGCGGGGGGCCGGGTGCTCGCCTTCGGCATCAACCTTGGCGCGCAAGCGGAAGCGGTCGCCGAGGAAGTGGAGGAGGACGAGGAGGGA
Organism: Erythrobacteraceae bacterium; assembly: GCA_027487015.1. Taxonomy (GTDB): domain Bacteria; phylum Pseudomonadota; class Alphaproteobacteria; order Sphingomonadales; family Sphingomonadaceae; genus Erythrobacter. The sequence continues at coordinate 29,532 of JAIYEK010000146.1, forward strand.
GACACCACCTTCGAGCCCACCACCTATCCGGTGATTTTCGTGGCTGACCCCGACCTTGCCAACAATTACGGCCTCGCCGATGCCAACCGCGCCGCCGCGGCGATTGCGCTGGTGGACGAACTGACATGGGCAGAGGATATCGAACACGTCACCTTCGACATGACTTTGAACGGCTTTGGCGCCTCGGAGAACCTGCTGACGCTGGCCTTCCGCCCGCCCTTCCTCGCCGCGACGCTGAGCCTGCTTGTCGCGCTGCTGATCGTCGGCTGGCGTGCGTTCCAGCGCTTCGGCCCGGCTGCGGCGAGCGGCGGCCCGGACATCGCTTTCGGCAAGCGCCAGCTGATCATGAACGGAGCGGGCCTGATCGTCCGCGCCCGGCGGTTCCGCCTGCTCGGCGCGCCCTATGCCGCGCTCGCTGCAAGGCGGCTGGCGGAGCGGCTCGGCCTTGCCCGCCCCGATCCGCAAGCAATCGACGCGGCGCTGGCCCGCCGCCTTCCGGACGAAGAACCTTTCACCCGCCGCGCGGCGCGCATGGAGGCGGCTCAAAAGCCCGCCGACATCCTCGCCGCCGCGCAAGGCCTCGATGACCTCGCCACCAAGTTGCAACAGGGACCCGCCGCAAAATGACCATGACACTCGAAGACGTCCGGAGCCTCACGGGCGCCATCCGCGCCGAGATCGCCAAGGCGATCGTCGGGCAGGAACCGATGGTCGACATGCTGCTGGTGGCGCTCCTCTCCGAAGGTCACGTGCTGCTCGAAGGCCCCCCGGGGACCGCCAAGACCTTCCTCGCCCAGAGCTTCGCGACGACGCTGGGGCTGGACTTCGGGCGCATCCAGTTCACCCCGGACCTGCTGCCGGGCGATATCCTCGGCTCGAACCTGTTCAACTTCCAGACCAGCCAGTTCACCCTCACCCGCGGGCCGATCTTCTGCGACCTGCTGCTGGCGGACGAAATCAACCGCACCCCGCCCAAGACGCAGGCCGCGCTGCTCGAAGCGATGCAGGAACGGCGCGTCACGCTCGACGGCGAGACGCACAAGCTGTCCGATCGCTTCATGGTGATCGCCACACAGAACCCGATCGAGAACCAGGGCGTCTATCCGCTCCCCGAAGCGCAGCTCGACCGCTTCCTGTTCAAGCTGCTGGTGCCCTACCCCGCCGAGGAAGAAGAGGCGCGGATCGTGGCCACCTATGGCAAGCGTTCGGGCCCGCAGCGGCCTGCCGACTTGGGCGTGACGGCGGTCACCAATGCGGCGGGAATCGCGGCTGCGACCGCCGCGCTCGATCAGGTGACCGTCGCCGAAGACATCACCCGCTATGTGGTGCGACTGGTGCGGGCGACGCGCGATCATAGCGAACTGGTTGTCGGTGCGTCGCCGCGTGCTGCGGTGCTGCTGGCTAACGCCGCACGCGCCCGCGCCGCGCTCGATGGCCGCGCCTATGTGATCCCCGATGACGTCAAGGCGCTTGCCGTGCCGGTGCTGCGCCACCGGTTGACACTCTCGCCCGCCGCTGAGATCGAGGGGCGCGACATGGAGATGCTGGTGGCCGAATTGGTCGAAGTCACAGAAGCACCGCGCTAAAGGTGCTGCGCGTCCTTCGCCTTGTCCTCAATATCCTGCTGCTGCCCCTGCGGCCGCTGCTGATCGTCGCGCCGACCGCGCGTGCGGCGTGGGTTGCAGCGGCGCTCGCGCCGATCGCGGTGGTGATCGCGGCGACCGCGCCGGGAGCATGGATCGCCGCGCCCATTCTCGGGGGCGCGCTGCTGCTGCTCATCGCGTTGGACGCGGTGCTGACCGGCAAGCTTGAAGGCTGGGAAATCCGCACGGGCGAGGACATCGAAGTCGGCCAGCCGAGCGAGCTTGCCATCACCGCGCGCTTCAAGGGCCGCCAGCCCAGCCGCGCCGAGGCCGCGCTCGCCTGCGACCCGCGCCTTGCCCCCGAGGGCCGCATCACCTTCGTCCTCGCGCCCGAACCCTACACCGAAGGCTGGCGCGGCGAGACCATCCTCACCCCCACCCGCCGCGGCACCGCGCTGGTCGAGCGGGCGTGGATGCGCTGGGAAGGGCCGCTGGGGCTCGGCGGGCGGCAGGTCGACTACCCGCTCGACAAGCCGGTGCGCATCTGGCCCGACCTCTCGCCGGTGCGCTCGCCCGACCTCCAGACCTTCCTGCGCAACGCCCAGATCGGCCTCATCAACCGCCGCATCCGGGGCGAGGGCACGCAGTTCGAGGCATTGAGCGAATACCAGCCCGGCATGGACCGCCGCCGCATCGACTGGAAGGCGAGCGCGCGCCACACCCGCCTCTTCGCCCGCGAGAACGAGAGCGAGCGCAACAACCAGATCGTCTTCGCCTTCGATTGCGGGCAGGCGATGTGCGAGCCAGTCGACGGCCTCCCGCGCATCGACCGCGCCGTCAGCGCGGCGCTGACTTGCGGCTATGTTGCGCTCAAGGGCGGGGACAAGGTCGCGCTGTTCGGCTTTGCCCGCCGCCCGCAGCTGATGACCCCCTTCATCGCCGACGCGCGCGCATTCCACCGCTTGCAGAGCGCCGCCGCGGGCCTCGATTACGAGCCGGTCGAGCCCAACTTCACCCTCGCCCTCGCCACGCTCACCGCCAAGCTCAAGCGCCGGTCGCTGGTGGTGGTGTTCTCCGATTTCACCGACCCCACCGCGGCCGAACTGATGGTCGAAAGCTTGGGGCGGCTGGTGGGCAAGCATCTGGTGCTGTTCGTCACCATGACCGACAGCGAGGTCGAGGACCTGATCGCCGCGCCCCCGGGCGACATCGCGACGCTCGCCCGCAGCGTCACCGCCGATAGCCTCTCGCAACAGAGGAAGCTCGTGCTGACCCGGCTGCGGCGGCTGGGGATCGACGTGCTCGAAGCCCCGTGGGAGAACATCGGCCCGCGCCTGATCGACCGCTATCTCGCGATCCGCAACAGCGAGGCGATTGGATGAAGGCCCCGGTTCTCTCCTCATGGTTCGGCCGCGGGCAAGTGGTAGCCCCGCCCGATATCGCCAGCGCCACGCTGCGTTCTGACCGTTTCCGGCTTGAGCGCGAGAGCGAATGGAAGCGGTTGGAAGCGATCCTTGCCCGCATGGAGAAGGGCGGCCTCAGGCGCATCGCCGATGACGATCTGATCGCGCTCCCCGCGCTTTACCGCACCGCCGCCTCCTCGCTGTCGGTGGCGCGCGAGACCTCGCTCGATGCCGCGACCCTCGCCTATCTCGAGGCGCTGGTGCAGCGCGCGTGGTTTCAGGTCTACGGCCCCCGCATGGGCTTCGTGCGCTGGCTGCGCGGGTTCATCTTCGGCGGCTGGAGCCGGGCGGTGCGCGAATTGTGGCTCGACATCTGCATCGCGCTGTTCGTGATGGTCGCAGGCACCGTGGTCGGCTGGCTGCTGGTCGCGCAGGACGAGGCGTGGTTCTACCGCCTCTTCCCCGGCGGGATGATGGACAGCCGCCAGCCGGGCGCGAGCCGCGAGGAGCTGATCAAATCGCTCCAGCATGATGAGGGCGCCGCCGGGCTCGCCGGGTTCGCCGCGCAGCTGTTCAGCAACAATTCGGCCGTGTGCATCCTCGCCTTCGCGCTCGGCTTCGCCTTCGGCATCCCCTCGCTGATGCTGCTGGTGCACAACATGGCGATGCTGGGCGTGCTGCTGTGGCTCTACAATGGGCAGAATTTGGTCGTGGAGCTTGCCGCGTGGCTTTCGGTCCATGGCACCACCGAGCTGTTCGGCATCATGCTCTCGGGCGCGGCGGGTCTGCATATCGGGCGGGCGATGGCCTTTCCGGGCAAGCTCCCGGTGCTCGATGCTGCCGCGGCCGCCGGACGCCGCTCTGCGGTGGTGATGGTGGGGGTCGTCATCATGATGATCGTCGCCGCCCTGCTCGAAGCCTTTCCGCGCCAGCTGGTCGAGGACACCTTCACCCGCTACCTCATCGGCGGGACGATGCTGGTGTTCTGGCTCAGCTACTTCTTCCTCTACCGCCCCGCCGCGCCGGAGAAAGCCGCATGAGCGCGCGCGGGATTGCAGCCCCGAACCGCGACGAGAAGCGCATGCGCACGCTGGTGACGCCCGAGGGGCTGGCGCTCCCCATCACCGTCGCCCCGCGCACCGCCCGCGCGGGCGCGCTGATCATCGATTTCATGATCCTTCTGTTCGGCATCATCGCGGTCCAGATCGCGATCTACTACATCGCGCGCGGGCTGCTCGATGCGACTGGATTCAATCCCGACGAAATGTCGAGCGGCGCGCTCGAATTCTTTGGCATTTTCTTGGCGATCTTCGTGTTCTGCGCCTGGTACGGCTATTTCCTGGTGCAGGAACTGGGCCCGCGCGGGGCGACATTGGGCAAGCGCCTTGTCGGCATCCGCATCGCCGCGCGCGGGGGCACGCGGCTCACCCCTGAAGCGGTGATCGCGCGCAATCTGCTGCGCGATATCGAGATCTTCTACCCCATCATCACCCTGCTCGTCCTCGCCGTACTCGCCGAGCGGGGCGAGCCGATCGGGGCGCTCGGCTGGGTGGCGACCGGCTGGTTCTTGCTGTTCCTGCTGTTCCCCTTCTTCAACCGCGACGCCCTGCGCGCAGGCGACATCGTCGCGGGCACCTGGGTGGTCGAGCGCCCGCGTGCCAAGCTTGCCGCGGTGCTCTCGGTTCAGGGCGCCGCCGCAGCCGAGGGCGCGAGCGAGGTCACCGGCGTGCGCTATGCCTTCGGCGAGGCGGAGCTTTCGATCTATGGCGAGAAGGAGCTCCAGACCCTCGAGCGGATGCTGCGCGACAGCCCGCCCGAGGCCCTCGCCGCGGTTCACGCCACGATCTGCCGCAAGATCGGCTGGGACCCGGGCGCGGGCGACGAGCGGGCTTTCCTCGAGGCCTTTTATGCGCAATTGCGAGCGAGGCTCGAAGCCGACCTCAGGTTCGGCAAGCGCAAGGCGGACAAGTTTGCATGAAGATCGATCGCAGGTTCTTCCTCGGCGGCACGCTGGCGCTGGGCGCCTCGGCCTGCATCCCGCCTGACCAGAGCCCGCTCGGACGGCTGGCGGCGGAATTGCGGATCATCGAGGCGGCGGGCGGCGGCACATTGGGCGTCGAGATCTACAACACCGCGACCGGCATGTCGGTCGGGATCAATCAGGACCGCCGCTTCGGGCACGCATCCTCGTTCAAGCTGAGCCTCGCCGCGCTGCTGCTCCAGCGCCATGCGGCAGGCACGATCGATGCCGACAAGCGGGTCACGTGGAGCGAGGCCGATCTGCTCCCGCCCTCGCCCTTCACCCGCGAACGTCTGGCGAGCGGCGCGACCTTGCGCGAATTGGCGCGGGCGACGCAGACCACGTCGGACAACACCGCGGCCAATCTCCTGCTCCGCAATCTGGGCGGCCCGGCGGGGCTCACCGCCTTCTGGCGCTCGCTCGGCGACGACATCAGCCGGGTCGACCGCTTCGAGCCGGAAATGAACATCGTCCCCGCGACCGAATTCCGCGACACCACCACGCCTGCCGCGATGGCGCGCACCGTGGCGAAGATCGTCTACGGCGACGCTCTGCCCGAGGTCGAGCGGGCGCAGCTCAAGGGCTGGATGATCGAAACCGGAACCGGCGTGCGCCGCGTGCGCGCAGGGCTGCCCGAGGGCTGGGTGGCGGGCGACAAGACCGGCACCAGCGGGCTGATCGGGGCGAGCGAATACAACTATATCGACATCGGCTTTGCCGAGGGCCCCAAGGGCGAGGCCCCGCTGACCTTCGCCTGCTATTTCCGTGCGCGCCAGACCGAGGACGACATGCTCGCCTCAGGCGAAGCGACGCTCGCACGCGTGGGACGCATCATCAAGGAATTCGCCGAGCCGGAGCGTGGGCTGCCGCTGGTGGGGAAGCTTTACTGAGCAGAACCCGTTCGCCCTGAGCTTGTCGGAAGCGAAGCTGAACCGCAGGTTCAACGGCCGTCTTGCTTCCTTGCTACCGTGCGAAAGAAGGACGGTGCTTCGACAAGCTCAGCACGAACGGACGTAAGGTCAATGATCCGGCGTGCTCGACGCCTTCTCCTCGCCGCCGAAGATCGCCACTTCGTTGACGCCCGCACTGGTCGCGCGGCCGCGATACATGCCGGTGGTGTTGAAGCTGAAGATCGCATGACCCTCGGGCGTGACGAGGATCACCCCGCCATCGCCTCCGAGGTCTGCCACGTCGGCCATGACGGCATCGGCGATCTCTTGCACGGTCGCTGTTTTTTCCTCTGCATCCGGCGTAACGGCGGCCCCTTTCGTGTCAAACGAGAGCCAGTTCAACGCCCTGACGGCCTTCAGCCGCGCACAAATCTCATGCGCCACGCCCACCCGGATGAAATACTCGCCCCACCCCGTCGCCGACACCGCACACGAGCGATTATCCGCATAGGTCCCCGCGCCAATCATAGGCGCGTCGCCCACGCGGCCCCAGCGCTTGCCGGTCATGCCGCCGGTCGAGGTGCCTGCCGCAAGGTTACCCTGTTGGTCCAAGGCCACCGCACCCACCGTGCCGAACTTGTGGTCGACATCCAATGCCGAGAGCTTCTCCGCCTTCAGCCGCTCCAGCGCCTCGAGCCGCGCAGGCGTGGCGAAATATTCGGGCGGCATCACCGCAAAGCCCTTGGAGACCGCGAACTCCTCCGCGCCCTTGCCGACGAGGAACACGTGCTCGCTCTGGGTGCGCACCGTGTCGGCGAGCAGGATCGGGTTCTTGACCGTCTTGACCCCGGCCACGGCACCGGCGCTCCGGTCGCGCCCGTCCATGATCGAGGCGTCGAGCTCGTTGGTCCCGTCCCACGTGAACACCGCGCCCTTGCCGGCGTTGAACAGGGGCGAATCCTCCATGATGACGATCGCGGCCTTGATCGCATCCATCGCCGCGCCGCCCTCGGCGAGGATCTTGCTCCCCGCATCCAGCGCCCGCTGCAAGTCCGCCTCGTAGGCCGCGCGCTTTTCGGGGGTCATCGCCTTGGGATCGAGCGTCCCCGCCCCGCCGTGAATGGCAATCGACCATTTCGGCGCCTCTTCGGCAAAAGCAGGGTGGGACATGAGGACGAGCGCCATCAGAGCGAGGAGTTTCTTCATGGCAGCAAGGTGTAACGCGCGCCCGTTCGTTTCGCCAGCTTAACAGTGCGCTTGGGCCGCGCTAGGACGAGGCATGATCTACCGCCCCGCCACGCTCGCCGATGCGCCCGCCCTCGCCAACCTCGGCGCCAAGACCTTCGTTGCCGCTTTCGGCGATCTCTACACGCCGCAAGACCTCGCCGATTTCCTCGCCGAGGTGCACAATGCCGAGGCGGTGGCAGGCGAGATCGCGGGGGAGAGCTGCACCCACCGTCTGGTCGAGGATGACGGTACCCTCGTCGCCTTCTGCAAGCTGCGCTACCCGACCAAGTTCGGCGACTACACCGAGGCACAGAACCCCATCGAACTGGGCCAGCTTTATGCCCTCCCCACCCACACCGGCCACGGCATCGGCGCCAAACTGATGGACTGGGCAATCGCCCACGCGCGCGAGCGCGGCAATGATGCCATTCTGCTCAGCGTCTATGCCGAGAACTTCGGCGCACAGCGCTTCTACCAGCGCTACGGCTTTGCCAAGATCGCCGACATCACCTTCAAGGTCGGGGAACAACTCGACCCCGAACTCCTATATGAACTGAAACTATAACGACAAGGGAGAGGGACATGAGCGAATTCGGATGGGCGAGCACCACGGATGAGGTGCTGGCGGGCAAGGACCTGTCGGGGCGGACAGTGTTCATCACCGGGGCGAACTCCGGGCTCGGGCAGGAGACCGCGCGGGCGATGGCGGCGCGCGGGGCCGATGTGATCCTGGCCGGGCGCGATCAGGGCAAGCTCGATGAAAGCGTCGCCGCGATCCATGCCGAGAACGCCAAGGCGCAGCTCGAGACGATCACGGTTGATCTGACCTCCCTCGAAAACATCCGCGCCGCCACCTCGCGCGCGCGGCAGCGGTTCCACAAGATCGACATCCTCATCAACAATGCCGGCGTGATGGCGACGCCCTTCACCCACACCCATGATGGCTTCGAGATGCAGTTCGGGACCAACCACCTCGGTCACTTCGCGCTCACCGCCGAGCTGATGCCGCTGATCGAGCGCGGGCATTTGAAGCGCATCATCAACCTCTCGAGCCGCGGGCACTTCATGGGGCCGGTGCATTTCGAGGACCCGCATTTCCAGCACCGCCCCTATGATCCCCGGTCGAGCTATGGCCAATCGAAGACTGCCAATGTGCTGTTCACCGTGGGGCTCGAGGCGCGCTATGCGGTGCTCGGCATCCACGCCTATGCGGTGCACCCTGGCGGGATCCAGACCAACCTCGGCCGCCACATGACGCCCGAAATGCAGGAGGCGCTGATGAAGCGGGTCACGACCTCGGACGGCGGCTTCCAGTGGAAGACCATCCCGCAGGGCGCGGCGACCTCGTGCTGGGCGGCAACTGCGCCGGAGCTCGAAGGCAAGGGCGGGGTCTATTGCGAGGACTGCCACGTCGCCGAGGTGGACGACGAATCCTCGGTCGCGGGCGTGCGTTCCTACGCGCTCAACCCGAGCTTTGCCGACCAGCTGTGGAAGCTGTCGGAAGAGGCGACGGGCGCGAAGTTCCCGAGCTAATCACTTGTAACCACCGTTCGCCCTGAGCTTGTCGAAGGGCCGTCCTTATCTTTGCTGGTTGGCGCAAACCTCAAGAAAGTGCGGTCCTTCGACAGGCTCAGGACGAACGGAATTATTGGTCAGCTCGCCACGAACTCCGCCAGCAGACCGAGCGCATCCTTCGCCTCGCGGGTGGGTAGGATCGCCATGAAGACGTGCGGCGCGGCTTCGTATTCGTAGAGTCGGGCGTCCACCCCGGCCTCGACCAGCCGGGCGAGGAAGGTGCGCGAATCGATGATGAAGAGGTCATGCCGCCCGGTCCAGATGCGGGTCGGCGGCAGCTGGGCGAGGGCGGCGGCGGGGGCGTAGAGCGGGCTGACCTCGGGCGCGTCCATCGCGCGGCCTGCCGCGATCAGCCCCCCGCAGGCGCGCAAGGTGCCGATCTTGAGCATCACGTCATGCGGCTCGATCGCGGCGATGGCAGGGTCGGCGAGCCCAAGATCGAGCCACGGCGCGAACAGCGCAAGCTTGCCCGGCTGCGCGCCTCCCGCCGCGATCAACCGCAAGGCCAGCGCCAGCGCCATGTGCCCGCCCGCGCTGTCACCATTGAGGATGATGCGCGAAGGATCATGCCGCGCGGCGAGGTCGGCCCAGACCGCGTCCGCCAGATCGTCCTGCGCGGTGTAAGGCGCCTCGGGCACCACCGGATAGAGCGGCACGGTGACGCTCATCCCGCACCGCTTCACCATTGCGGCGACCAGCGGCCAGTGGACCTTGAACATCGGCTTCACGAAGCCGCCGCCATGGAAGTAGAGCATGTGCCATTCGGGCCTTTGAGCTTGGGGCCCGCTCTTGGGGTGCAGCGTCACCACCTTGTGGCCGAGCATCTCGCGCTCCTCGACGATGAAGCGCTTGCGGAAACCCTCGGGCATCGGCGCGTCCAGAGGCAGCTTGCGGCCCGCCATCTGCGCGTGAAACCCCGCCTCGTCGAGCGGGAAGACCGGCGTCTGGCGGCTCACCATCCACTTGATGGCACGCATCAGCAGGCTCGGCGTCGGCGAGCGCAGTTCGGCGGACGAATGGGTCAGCATGGTTTTTCCCCCTTGGTTGCGCCGCAGACTGCCGCGCGGGGGAGCGAAGTCAAGCGCGTGCGCGGGTCATTGCCCCGTCATGCGCGGGTGGTTATAGGGTGGTCCATGTCCAGTATCCGTCCTTGGCGCACGATCGAGCGGCGCAAATCGCGCCAGATCATGGTGGGGAATGTCCCCGTTGGCGGTGATGCTCCCATCACCGTGCAGACCATGACCAACACCCCCACCGAAGACGTCAAGGCGACGATCGACCAGATCCGCCGCTGCGAGGA
>JAIYEK010000126.1 GCA_027487015.1 Erythrobacteraceae bacterium
ACGATCAGCGTCACGGGGCGCAGGCACCCGTCGTTCATCGGGATCGCATCGTCGATCAGCGTCCGCAGCACATAGAGCGCGGCGGCGCGGGTGATCGAGCGGGGGGCGTTGAAGTTGTCGGGGAGCTGCGCGCTGGTCCCGGTGAAGTCGAACACTGCCGAGCGTGCCGTCCGGTCGATGCGGATCGCCACCTGCACCTCGGCACCATTGTCCATGGGGTAGGCGAATTCCCCGTCCTCCAGCCCGCCGAGCAGCCGCCGCACGCTCTCCTCGGCATTGGCGAGGACGTGGTTCATGTAGGCGGCGAGCACATCCGCGCCATGCTCGCGCGCCGCGCCCACCAGCAGCTCCGCGCCGCGCGTGCAGGCGGCAAGCTGCGCGCGCAGGTCGGAGAGATTGCGCATCGGATTGCGCGCGGGATACTCTGCGGCCGCCAATGCTATGCGGATTTCGGCCTCCAGAAAGCGCCCCTCGTCCACCAGCAGCACGTTGTCGAGCAGCACGCCTTCTTCGGCGATGGTGCGGCTTTCGGGCGGCATCGAGCCGGGGGCGATCCCGCCGATGTCCGCATGGTGGCCTCGTGCTGCGACGAAGGCGTCAGGCTCTCCGCCCTCGCCCGCATAGAACACCGGCACGATCACCGTGATGTCGGGCAGGTGCGTGCCGCCGCGATAGGGATCGTTGAGGACATAGGCGTCCCCGCGCCGGAAGCCCCGCCCGGCGCGCGCGCTCCCCCGGGCTTCGATGACACGCGCGATGCTGTCCCCCATGCTCCCCAGATGCACCGGGATATGCGGCGCATTGGCGATCAGCGCGCCTTCGCGGTCGAACAGCGCGCAGGAGAAATCGAGCCGTTCCTTGATGTTCTCCGAGGTTGCGGTGGATTGCAGCACCACGCCCATCTCCTCGGCGATCGCCATGAAGAGGTTGTTGAAGATCTCGAGCCGGACAGGATCGGCGGCGGTCCCGGCGGCGCGCTCGCGGGCGAGCGGTGTGGTGCGGGAGAGGACGAGGCTACCCTCGTGAGCCCGCCGCGCCTGCCAGCCTTGCTCGACCACGGTGGTCGAGCCGGGGTCGATGATGAGGTGCGGCCCGGCGACGGCCTCGCCCGCCGCCAGCGCAGCGCGGGCCATGACGGGCCAGTCGCCGGGGAGGAGCGCGGCGACCTCGGCCGTGGTCTCGGGGATCGCACTCGCCGCAGCAAGCCCGCCCGCGCTCCCCAGCGCCTCGACACTCAGCGCCTCGACGATGATCGCGCCCTCGTCGTCGGAATAGCCGAAGCGTTCGCGGTGCAGGCGGCGGAAGGCGGCGTCCATTGTCGCGGCGGCGTCGCAGGGGATCGCGAGCAGGCTGTCGCTCCCGGCAAAGCGCAGGCGGGCGCGCGGCTCGAGACGGATTGCGTCTGCGGCGATGCCCTGCGCCAACAGATCGCCCCGCGCCTGCGCCTCGAGCGCGGCGAGTTCCTGCGCGAAACTTTCGCCCAAGGGCCGCATCAGGGTGACCTCGCGGATCGCCTTCACCGGGGCGAGGCCGATGCCATAGGCCGAGAGCATGCCTGCGAGCGGATGCACCAGCACGGTTCCCATCCCGAGCGCGTCGGCCACCCGGCACGCATGCTGTCCGCCCGCCCCGCCGAAGCAGGCGAGCGCATAGGTCGTCACATCATGCCCGCGCGCGACCGAGATTTTTCGAATGGCCGCCGCCATGTTGTCGACCGCGATGGCGAGGAAGCCCTCGGCGATCTCTTCGAGCGGGCGCGGTTCGGGCAGCGCCGCCGCGACCTCCTCCAGCCGCTTGGCCGCAGCTTCGGGTTCGAGTGGCTGGTCGCCTCCGGGTCCGAACACGGCAGGGAAAAACGCCGGGTCGATCCGCCCCAGAAACAGGTTGCAGTCGGTCACCGTCAGCGGCCCGCCGTTGCGGTAGCAGGTGGGGCCGGGGTCCGCGCCCGCGCTCTCGGGGCCGACGCGGAACCGCGCGCCGTCAAAGCGGCAAATCGAGCCGCCGCCTGCCGCCACGGTGTGGATCTGCATCATCGGCGCAGCGACCCTGACGCCTGCCACGACGCTATCGCCGGTCAGCTCCACCTCGCCCGCGTAATGCGCGACATCGGTGCTGGTGCCGCCCATGTCGAAACCGATCAGCCGCGTGTGGCCGAGCGGCTCGCACGCGGCGACCATCCCGACGACGCCCCCCGCCGGGCCGGAGAGGATCGCGTCCTTCCCCCGAAACGCGCCGACCTCGGCGAGCCCGCCATTCGATTGCATGAAGCGGAGCGCGCCTGCGGGCGGCAGGCTCGCCGCCAGGGCATCGGTGTAGCGCCGCAGCACAGGCGAGAGATAGGCGTCCACAACCGTGGTATCGCCGCGCGGCACCAGCCGGATCAGCGGGGCGACCTCGTGGCTGACGCTGACCTGCGCGAAGCCGATTGCGCGCGCGATGGTCGCGAGGCGCGCCTCGTGGTCGCGGTGCTGCCAGCCGTGCATCAGCACGATCGCGAGCGCGTCGAAGCCCTCATCGCGCAACTGCGCGAACGCGACGCGCGCGGCGTCCTCATCCAATGGGCGCAGCACCGTGCCGTCGGCAGCGACCCGCTCGTCGATCTCCACCACTGTGGCGGGAAGCTGTTCGGGCAGGACGATATGGCGCGCGAAGATGTGGGGCCGCGCCTGCGTGCCGATCCGCAAGGCATCGGCAAATCCGCGCGTGATGGCGAGGGCCAGCCGCTCGCCCTTGCGCTCCAGCAGCGCATTGGTGGCAACTGTGGTGCCGATCCGAAGCTCGGCAATCGGTCCCTCGCCATGCTCCGCCATCATCCGCCGCACTGCCTCACTTGCAGCGTCGGCATAGTGGCAGGGGTTCTCCGAGAGCAGCTTGGCGGTCACCAGCCGCCCATCAGGCGTGGTGGCGACGACGTCAGTGAAGGTCCCGCCGCGGTCGACCGCGAAGCGCCAGGCTGGAGGTTGGAGCGCACTCATGCGGCCCCTGTGTTGTCCAAGGGCTGCGACAATGCAACCGCGCCGCTATGCCCCGTGCGCCGCCTTCCAATCGCGCCGCAGCTTCTTGGCGAGGCTCCACTTGTGGACTTCGGTGGGCCCGTCATAGATGCGGAAGGCGCGGATTTCGCGGAACATCGTCTCGACGATGGCCTTGTCGGTCACGCCGGTGCCGCCCATCACCTGCACGCACTTGTCGGCAACCCGCATCAGCGCCTCGGACACGGCGACCTTGGTCATCGAGCTTTCGACCGTCCCCAGCGATCCGGTGTCGAGCACGCCCGCGCACCAATCGATCATCAGCTCGCATTGCTGCAAGTCGATCATGTTCTCGGCGAGCATGAAGCCCACGCCCTCGTGATCGATCAGAGGCTTGCCGAAGGCCATGCGGCGGTTGGCATAGTCGGTCGCGATCTCCTGCGCGCGGATGCAGCCGCCGAGCCAGCGCATGCAGTGCGACAGGCGCGCCGGGCTGAGGCGGATCTGGGCATATTTGAACCCCTCGCCCGCATCGCCGAGCATCTGATCGGCGGGGATGCGCAGGTTGTCGATGGTGATCTCGGCATGGCTGCCGGGCATCGAGCTGTCGATGGTGTTGGGAACGCCCGTGATCTGGATCGCAGGGTCCGGCAGGTCGACGAGGAACATGCAGGCCCCGCCGTGGCTGTCGGGGTCCTCGGACTTCGCCATCACGATCCCGACCTTGGCGCCCTCGGCCCCGGTGATGAAGCACTTCTTGCCGTTCACCACCCAGTGGTTGCCGTCCTTGCGGCAGGTGGTGATCATCATTGAGGGGTCCGCGCCTGCGCCGTTCAGCTCGGCCGGCTCGGTCATGAAGAAGGCCGAGCGCGCATGGCCCGAGACCAGCGGCGTCAGAAAGCGCTCCTTGAGGTCAGCGCTGCCGACCTTGCCGATCAGATACATGTTGCCCTCATCCGGGGCCTGCGTGTTGCAGGCCAGCATGCCCAGCGGGGTGAGGCCGGACTTGATGAGGATCACCGCCGTCTCGCGCTGGTTGAAGTGGCTGCCGTCGGGGCGGATGTGCGGGGTCAGCACGCCCGCCGTGCGCGCGAGTTCGCGCATCTCCATCACCAGTTCGTCGGTCGGCGCGCCATGGTGGTCGCGGCGCGGGTCCTGTTCGTAGGCGAAGATTTGCCCGCGCACGAAAGCCTCGACCCGCGCGGCCATCTCCAGCGCTTCGGTGCTGATCGTCATGCGTGCATTCTCCCTCTGGGTATCTAGCGTGTTGCTTTCATGCAGGTAGAAGCACACCATGCCAAGCCCGGGCGTCCTGCGCGCCTAGTGAATTGGGGCGGGTACGGACGGCCTGTCCGCGGCTCCCGCGCGGTTAATGCGGATTGCCCTTCGGGGAGGGATGAAATTTAATTCGAATTCAACGAAGGGTCAGCCAATCCTGCCGCGTTGGGGCGTAAAACGGGGAGCGTAGCGATGTACCGTCCGGGCGATGACGAGAATGCCATGCCAGTCACTGAGCGAGCGGAAAGCCCGCCTCAGAAGGCGACCCCGGAGCCTTCCCTCCCTGCCATAAAGCCTATCGCCGCGAGCGCGCTCGCTCTGGCGGCAGCGGCCTGCGGCGGCGGCGGCACCAGCGGCGGCGGGACCGGCGGCGGCGGTCCACCGGTCGCCACCGTGCGCAAGCCACAGACCGACGCCGAGGCCGCGCGGTTTCTCTTGCAGGCCTCGCTCTCGGCCTCGACTGGGGCGATCACCGAGGTGCGCAGCGAAGGCTACGGGCCGTGGCTTGACCGCAACATGGCCGCATCCAACAGCCAGACCGGCGCCGAATTCCTCTCGGCACGCGGGTTCGACCAGGTCACTGCCGCGCGCTTCTACGATGGCACGATCACCGGCGACTACATGATCTGGTCGCAGCTGCTGTCGGGCGGCAACGCCGTGCGCAAGCGCATCGCCTTTGCCCTGTCCGAGTTCTTCGTCGTCTCGCTGTCCGGCATCGACACGGTGTGGCGCGCGCCCGCAATCGCGGCCTATTGGGACACGCTCAACGCCCGCGCCTTCGGCAATTTCCGCGATCTCTTGCAGGACATCACCCTCAACCCGGCGATGGGCGTGTTCCTCAACACCCGCGGCAACCGCCGCGCCGACAACTCGGGCCGGGTGCCTGACGAAAACTACGCGCGCGAGGTGATGCAGCTCTTCACCATCGGGCTATTCGAACTCAACCAGGACGGGACGCCGAAGCTCAATGGCAGCAACCCGATCGAGACCTACACCAGCGCCGACGTGAGCAATCTGGCGCGGGTGTTTACCGGCTATGACTTCGACCTTGCGGGGCTGACCTTCACCACCGAAATCGGCACCACGCGGCAGATCATCGACCCGGCCTATGCCCGCAGGGCGATGACGGCGGACCCGACCCGGTGGCTGCCGGCGCGCACCACCGGCTTCCACTCGCCTGAGGCCAAGACTTTCCTCGGCCTCACAATCCCTGCCAATACCAGCGCGGCCGAAAGCCTGCGGCTCGCGCTCGACCATCTGTTCAACCACGCCAATGTCGGCCCCTTCTTCGCCAAGCAGATGATCCAGCGGCTGGTGACGAGCAATCCCTCGCCGGCCTATGTCGGGCGGGTCGCGGCGGTCTTCGCCAACAACGGGCAAGGGCGGCGCGGTGATCTGGCCGCGGTGTTCAAGGCGATCCTCACCGATGACGAGGCGCTCGATCCGGCCAACCTGACCAACGCCAATTTCGGCAAGCTGCGCGAGCCGGTGCTGCGCTATGTACAGCTCGCCCGGACCTTCGGCGCGCGGTCGACCAGCGGCAATTGGCTGATCAATGACACCAGCGATGCCGCCACCGCGCTTGGCCAGAGCCCACTGCGCTCGCCTTCGGTGTTCAACTTCTTCCGCCCGGGCTACTTCCCGGCCAACACCGAGATCGCCAACCGCAGCCTGCTCGCGCCGGAATTCCAGCTGGTCAACGAGACCTCGGTGGCCGGCTACATCAACTTCGTCGAGCGCGCGGTGGCCGGTACGCGGTTCAACGACATCACCTTCGATTATGCGGCCGAGATCGCCATCGCGCAGGACTCCGCCGCCCTGCTCGACCGGCTCGATCTGCTGCTGACCGGCCGCCAGCTCAGCGCCAGCACGCGCGATACCATCCGCGCGGCGATGGACGATGTGGTGCTGACCGCCACCTCGAGCAATGCCGAAAAGCAGCGGCGGGTGCAGATCGGGGTCGCCCTGACCCTCGCATCGACCGATTATCTGATCCAGAAATAGACCTCGGGGGACGCGGACATGTTCATCGGCAAGAGCATCGAGATCGAGCGGCGTGCGTTTCTGAGGCGGTCGGCCCAGCTGGCGATGATGGGGGGCGCGGCCTCCTATGCGCTGGACCTGGCGGGCCTGGCCGAAGCGGCAGCGTTCAGCAATTCAGGCGGCTACAAGGCGCTGGTCTGCGTGTTCCTCTACGGCGGCAACGATCACGGCAACACCCTGATCCCCTTCGATGCGGCCAACTACGCACGGTACCAGACGATCCGCGGCACCACCGGCTCGGAAGCGGCGAACGGCATCGCGCTGGCCCGCGCCGCGCTTGCCAATACCGTGCTGACCCCGCCGCAGGGCCAGACCCTTACCGACAACATTACCTATGCGATCGCGCCGACCATGCCGCGTCTGAAGGCGCTCTACGATCAAGGCGCGATGGCGCCGCTGCTCAATGTCGGACCGCTGATCCAGCCGCTGACCCGCGCACAGTATGACGCCGGTGTAGTGCCACGCCCGGCCAAGCTGTTTTCGCACAATGACCAGCAATCGACCTGGCAAAGCTCGCAGCCCGAAGGCTCGCCCACCGGATGGGGCGGGCGGATGGGCGATCTGGCGCTCACCAGCAACACCAATTCGATGTTCACCGCGATCAATGCCACCGGCAACGCTGTGTTCCTGAGCGGCCAGACGGCGGTGCCCTATCAGGTCTCGCCCTCAGGCGCGACGCTCTACAATCCGCTCCAGACCGGGCGTCTGTTCAATTCGACCGCAGCCTCGCAAGCCCTCGGCACGCTGCTGCGGAGCGGCTCGGGCAATGTCCTTGCCGCCGATTACGCCCGGGTCAACGACCGCTCGATCACCTACGGCGCTTTCGTCAATAACGCGATCGCCAACGTGACGGTGAACACCAGCTTCGGGACCGGCAACCGCCTTGCCGACCAGCTGCGCGTGGTCGCGCGCCTGATCGCTGCGCGCCAGGGCCTCGGGGTGACGCGGCAGGTGTTCCTCGTCTCGCTCGGCGGGTTCGACAACCATGACGGGCTGATCGGCACACACGATGCGCTGCTCGGTCAGGTCGATTTCGCGATGGACGCCTTCTATCGCGCGACCGTGGAGCTGGGCGTGGCGAACAACGTCACCACCTTCACCGCATCCGATTTCGGGCGCACGCTGGCCTCGAACGGCGACGGGTCGGACCATGGCTGGGGCGCGCACCACTTCATCGTGGGCGGCGGTGTGCAGGGCGGCCGCTTCTATGGCCGCGCGCCGCAGGTTTCGGTCACCAGCAACGATCAGGTCGGGCAAGGCCGGCTGCTGCCGACCACCTCGGTCGACGAATTGTCGTCGACGCTGGGCCTGTGGATCGGGGTCGCGCCGAACGAGCTGCCTTCGGTCGCGCCCAACATCGGTCGCTTTGCCTCGCCCGATCTCGGCTTCATGAAGCCTGTCCAGGCCGCTGCGCCAGCACCATCAAGCTGACCATCAGCATTGATCCCGCCGACTCCACAAGTTGCTTAAGGCAGGTTGGACTGATTCACCAAAAGAACTGACGAACCGCCATCGGCCGTTCCGGCAAATACTGGCAAAGTCGGCACTTAAGAAAGCCAAGGTGGGCCTAGTGGCAGCTTTTCGAGGATTTCAGACAGAACCCCCAACCTGCGATAGCTCCACTAGCTGTCGCTATCGCGAGTTGGTAGAGTAAGCATGGATTGTCTGCTCTCGAAAAACCTGCCGCTACACTCATCGCAGGTGAACTACCGCAAAATCTCAGAAGGTGGCTTTCACGACCGGCAGTGGCCGACCACAATGCGTCGTTTATTTCAGCCACATTGAGCGTTCGCTCTTCACGGAAGCTGACAATCGTTCACCCCGAAGCGGACCGTCATCAAATCGCTTCTCGGCCGTGCCGGGACGGTCCCGAGTTCGTGTCTCGAAATTGGCAATTATAGGTGTGGCGATTGTCCACGCAGTGATAGACTTGATTATTCAACAACCAATTGATCGTGGGGCGGGCTCTTATCTACTCGCTGTTCCGCACCCAAATGAAGAGCGGGCCGAGCGCTACGCGAACGAAACGATCGCTGAGTGTGTACTCGACGCGAAGCTGCACTTCTTCACGATCTGAGGCTAAAGCTGCGGCGGGAACGAACCGACCAAAGGACTGACCTTTGACCGGTTCGGCCCCAGTCGCTGTCAGGCAGTCTTTGCTGTGCGGCGCGGCTTGGGCGCGGGCGTGCCGGGCTTGCGGCCGAGCCCGATCTTCTTCGCAAGAACACGGCGCGTTTCGGCATAGTTTGGCGCGACCATCGGATACTCGGCCGGCAGGCCCCAGCGTGCACGGTATTCCTCGGGGCTCATGTCGAAATTGGTACGACGATAGCGCATGAGCATCTTCAGCTTTTTCCCGTCTTCGAGGCACACGATGTCATCCAGCTTGACCGAACTGCGTACTGACACGGCGGGTTCGAGCATGTCTTTAGGCACCGGATCTTCCTCGCCACGCTTGGCAAGAGCGCCGTAAGCGCTGCTGATCAAAGAAGGCACATCCGCGACAGGAACGCCATTCTTTCCCACATGCGCGCCTACAATGTCGCTCGTGAGGTAATGAGGGCTTCGGCTGAAAGTTATTTGGTGTCCTCCATTTGATATCTCGCGGTTAGAAAATTTTAGGATGGAGGATTCATGAGCCAGAAGGAGAGCAAAAACAATATACTGAGCTTCATGTCCGGAAGGTTTTCATCAAGGGTTATTTCCATTTGCCGCTGATTTGAATCTTGTTTCGGGCTTAGGGTAGGGCGCCCTTCTGATTTGATGCCACTCACAGGCTTGGTGCCAGATCGCGTGATGCGAATTTAAGGGTCATGTAGGGTGGCTCTGGGAACCTTCGAGGCGGTATTCACACAATCCCCATCTAGGCGGAAGCTCGAAATTTAGCTTGAGGAACATTTTGCTGGCGACTAGTGTGAGCTGCCGTCCCTACACTGGGATGAGTTTTGGCGCGCTACCTGATTATGGCCGTGACATTTCAAGAGCCCTCACGGTCCCCGATCGCTGAAGCATAACGCAAGGCAGCACGGGTGCTACCTGACAGAATTAGGGCGGCGGCGGCGGCAAGCACATCGGCCAGCCAGTCAAGCCAGCTTGCTTCTCGCCCAAGGGCTGGAATCGCCTGGATGAGTTCAATGGCTGCCCCGAATACGGCTAGCCCTAGAAAAAGGCGGATGAGACTGACCCGTGGAAAAGCGAATGCCGCAAGTGTCGCGAGAACGAGAAATGCCATTAAATGCAATTGCTTGTCACTAAGATCGCCGGGAATGGCAGGGGGCTTCGGTGAGCTCGCCAACACGAACGCGAAAAGCATGGCTGACCAAAACAGCATCTGGAACAGGCGTTCAAAAATTGGTGTCACGCGATGCTCGGTTTTCTGCTTGCTCGCACCCGAATTTATCGTGATGGCGGAGAGAGGGATTCCGCCCAATACGATAGCGGATTTGCTAGCATGCGGCCAGAATCGATTATTCGCTCCAGAACCTAAAGGATGAGAATGCAGGTTCTATACCAATTCGGCTGATCTTTCCGGAGCTCCTTCACACTCCCCCGGTGAGGAGGGTTACTGCGGCCCCGGTGAAGTCGAGGGACTCGAGATTTTCTGCCACCAGACACTCCCCCGCTACCGCCCGCGCCGATCCGTCCTTCGCCGCGACCTCGCCCGCCAAGGGCAGGACCAGCAGCGCGCCGGGAAAGGCGGCCAAAGTCGCGGCATCGGGCGCGCCTTCGACCCGGTCGAGCCGAAAATGCGGGCCGTCGACCAGCACCGGCCCGCCCGCAATCGACCGCTTGTGCTCCGCGCCATAGACCCCGCCCGAAGCGACAGCGAGGGCCCGCTCCAAGTGCAATTCACGCGGGCGGCCGTAATCATAGAGCCGGAAGGTGGTGTCGCTGGTCTGCTGCACCTCGACGAGGGCAAGGCCCGGCCCGATCGCGTGGACCGTGCCGGCGGGGAGGTAGAACAGATCGCCCGGGCGCGCCGGATGCCAAGCGAGCAGGTCCTCGATCGTGCCGTCCCGCGCCGCGGCCTCGATCTCGGCCGGGGTCACCTCGCGGGTGAACCCGATGGCCAAGGTCGCGCTCGGCTCGGCATCGAGCACCAACCAGCACTCCTCCTTGCCCGCCTCGTCCGGCAAGGCGGAGGCATCGGAAGGGTGTACCTGCACCGACAATTTCTCACTGGTAAACAGATACTTGACCAGAACCTGCGGCACTTCGGCGGGAGGTTCGAACCAGATCTCGCCGATCCGCTCTCCCGCAGGCGCGGCGAAGGGCGCTGGCAGAGCGTCGCGGCCCCATACCTTCTCGACCATCTTCGTGGGCAGTTGGCGCGCCGTCACTGGTTCACCGCTCCGGGGAGCTTGCCGACGGCCTGCGCGCCCTCGCGCGTGGTGACCAGCACCTCGCCGCCCGAGACGATGATGCACACGCCCTCGAGGCCGACCGCCGAGATGCGCGGGCCATCGGTGGTGGCAAAGACATCGCGGCAGGCGGCAAGGTCGACGCTGCCACGCACGACATTGCCCACCGCGTCCGCCCCGTGCGCCAGCGCATCGGCGAGTGCGGCCCAGTTGCCGATGTCGGACCAGCCCATATCGGCCGGGACCATCGCCGCGCGGGCGGTGTTTTCCATGACGGCGTAGTCGATCGAATCGCCGTCGATCTGAGCGAAGGGCTCGGGGGCGGGATGGAAGCGTGCGCCCTCGGCCACGCCGCCCGCCACCGCATCGGCGACAAGGCGCGCCATTTCGGGGCGATGGGCGGCGAGCTCGGCCAGCAGGTGCCCGGCGCGGAAGGCGAAGATCCCGCCGTTCCAGCAATATTCGCCGCTCGCGAGATATTGTTGCGCGCGGGCCAGATCGGGCTTTTCGACGAACTGGCGGATCGTGAAGCCCCCCGCAAGCGGCTCGCCGCGCCTGAGGTAGCCGTAGCCAGTCTCGGGGCGGTCAGCGGCGATGCCGAAGGAAACGAGGTAATCCTCGCGCGCCAGCGCCGCGGCGGCGAGCGCGGCGGCGCGGAAAGCGGCGCTGTCGGCGATGTGGTGATCGCTCGGGCAGACCAGCATCACCGCATCGGCCGGCAGCAGCGCGGCGGCGAGCGCGATAGCGGGGGCGGTGTTCTTCGCGGCCGGCTCGATCACCAGCCGCGCGCCCGGGGTATCGCCCAGCTGCGCCAGGATCAGGTCCGCATGGGCAGCCCCTGCCACCACCATCGGCGGAGCAAAGCGGTCATCGCCGGCGACGCGGGCCACGGTCTGCTCGAACAGCGTCTGCTCGCCCACCAGCGGCAGGAAGGGCTTGGGCACAGCCTTGCGGCTCACCGGCCACAGCCGTGTCCCGCTGCCACCGCACAGAATTACCGGATGAATTTGCTGCATATTGCCTCTTGCCGTTGAGGAGAATTCAAAAGAGCTAGTACATCTATTTATACTAAGCCAACCAGAAGTGCAGATTGCGCGGATAGCAGGTTAGTCGGGGTGAATGGAGCGCTTTTAGATTGAAATGGATGCAGTCTTGATCCGCTCGCAATGCCCATTGGTGTCCGGATGCTCTGGGTCCCGACGCAGCTCGAGAGTGCCTATATGTGCAAAGAGTGATGTTACGTCAGGATCACCTTTCCTTTGCTCTGCTAATTGCGGCAACCACGAGTTTTTCGTGGCCAAAAAATGATGGTAGGGTTTGGCGAAAGCGATCTTCGAACCATTGGACAGGGGTGTGCCTTTGCCTAATGCGCTCAGTAAGCATTTTCGTGTCGCAGCACTTGCGCGGTGCGCAGGACGATGCCCATGTCGCGCCGCAGCGACCAGCCCGCGATATACTCGAGGTCGGACTGGAGCCGGTCGGTCAGGTCCTTCTC
Source organism: Erythrobacteraceae bacterium (assembly GCA_027487015.1). Classification (GTDB taxonomy): domain Bacteria; phylum Pseudomonadota; class Alphaproteobacteria; order Sphingomonadales; family Sphingomonadaceae; genus Erythrobacter. The sequence goes on from JAIYEK010000126.1 coordinate 12,150, forward strand.
ATGCTCGGTCGCGCCGCGGTGGCCGCGCACCTGCGCAAGGCCGGTGAGGCCGGGCTTGAGGCAGTGGCGCTGCCAGTACTTGCGGTCGATATCCCAGAAATACTTGTTGTTCGCACGTGAGCCCAAGGCGTGCGGGCGCGGGCCGACAATCGACATGTCGCCCTTCAGCACGTTGAGCAGCTGCGGCAGCTCGTCGATGCTGGTGCGGCGGATGACAGCGCCAATGCGGGTGATGCGGTCATCATCGCGCGAGGCCGAGCGGTCGCCGTCGTGATCGAGCTTCTCCTCGCGCATCGAGCGGAACTTGAACATGTCGAAGAACTGGTTGCCGCGGCCCAGACGGCGCTGGATGAACAGCACCGGGCCGCCATCCTCGAGCTTGATCATCACCGCGATCACCAGCAGCAGCGGCGACAG
>JAIYEK010000026.1 GCA_027487015.1 Erythrobacteraceae bacterium
GCACTTCCTCGGGCATCCAGTGGATCTGCTGCTGGCGCTTCCAGAAGTCATAGGCCCAGGGGTACTGGAAGGGCTTGTAGGTGTTGCGGGCTTCGAGAAGCGACATGGGCGGATACTCCAATCAGACAATCAATATAACAGATACGGTGCGGGTGGCCGCGCGGATTCAACGATTCCAGTAGGCAACGATCACGATCAGGCAGAGCGGCGCGAGCATCGCCACCATCGCGACGTGGATCATCGCGGCGTTGAACGAATGGCCGGGCGTGTCGCGCTTCAACTCGCGCACCGCCGCGATCCCGAACCACAGACTGACCGCAAGGCCGAGCAAGGCGGCGGCGACTGGCATGTTCATGTGCTTCTCTCCCCCCTGATAGCGTCACCGGCGGGCGGGCGCAGGGCAGACCCCGCGCCGCGCCCTGCCGGGATTACTGGCAGCTCAGGCATTCCTCGTAATCGGTCTGGTCGCCGTTGGCGCTCAGTTCGATCTTGGCGAGGGCGGAGGTGTTGTCGGCCTCGACCCCGCCGGCGAACCCGGCGCGCTGCACGCTCTTGGAGCGGAGGTAGTAGAGCGACTTGATGCCCTTTTCCCACGCCTGATAGTGCAACATCATCAGGTCCCACTTGTCGACATCGGCCGGGATGAACAGGTTCAGCGACTGGGCCTGATCGATATAGGGCGTGCGGTCAGCGGCGAATTCGAGCAGCCAGCGCTGGTCGATCTCGAAGCTGGTCTTGTAGACCGCCTTTTCCTCCGGCGTCAGGAAGTCGAGGTGCGCCACCGACCCGCCACGCTCGAGGATCGAGTTCCAGACATTGGTCGAGTTCTTGGCCTTCTTGTCGAGCAGCTTCTCAAGATAGGGGTTCTTGACGATGAAGCTGCCCGAGAGGGTCTTGTGGGTGTAGATGTTGGCCGGGATCGGCTCGATGCACGCGCTGGTTCCGCCGCAGATGATCGAGATCGACGCGGTCGGCGCGATCGCCATCTTGCAGCTGAAGCGCTCCATCGCGCCCATGTCGGCGGCGTCGGGGCAAGGCCCGCGTTCCTGAGCGAGCAGCATCGAGGCCTCGCACGCCTTGGCGTGGATGTGCTTGAACATCTGGAGGTTCAGCGCCTTGGCCATCGCGCTTTCGAAGGCGACGCCCTTCTGCTGGAGGTACGAGTGGAAGCCCATCACCCCGAGGCCCACGCTGCGTTCGCGCGAAGCGGAGTACTTGGCGCGGGCCATCTCGTCCGGCGCGCGGTCGATATAGTCCTGCAGGACGTTGTCGAGGAAGCGCATCACGTCCTCGATGAACTGCTTGTCGCCCTTCCACTCTTCCCAGGTTTCAAGGTTGAGCGAGGAGAGGCAGCACACCGCGGTGCGATCATTGCCGAGGTGGTCAATCCCGGTCGGCAGGGTGATTTCCGAGCACAGGTTGGAGGTCGAGACCTTGAGCCCGAGATCGCGGTGATGCTTGGGCATCATGCGGTTCACGGTGTCGTTGAAGACGATGTAGGGCTCGCCGGTCGCAAGGCGGGTCTCGACCAGCTTCTGGAACAGCGAGCGCGCGTCAACCTTGCCACGGACGCTGCCGTCACGCGGGGACTTGAGTTCGAACTCGGCGCCCTCGCGCACCGCAGCCATGAACTCGTCGGTGACGAGCACGCCGTGGTGGAGGTTCAGCGCCTTGCGGTTGAAGTCACCGCTCGGCTTGCGGATTTCGAGGAACTCCTCGATCTCGGGGTGCGAGATGTCGAGATAGCACGCGGCCGAACCACGGCGCAGTGAGCCCTGCGAGATCGCCAGCGTGAGGCTGTCCATCACGCGCACGAAGGGAATGATGCCCGAGGTCTTGCCGTTGAGGCCGACCGGTTCACCGATCCCGCGGACATTGCCCCAATAGGTGCCGATCCCGCCGCCCTTGGAGGCGAGCCAGACGTTCTCGTTCCAGGTGCCGACGATCCCTTCGAGGCTGTCCTCGACCGAGTTGAGGTAGCACGAGATCGGCAGGCCGCGATTGGTGCCGCCGTTCGACAGCACCGGGGTCGCGGGCATGAACCACAGGTTCGAGATGTAGCTGTAGAGCCGCTGGGCGTGGTCCTGATCGTCGGCATAGGCATCCGCGACGCGGGCGAAGAGGTCCTGATAGGTCTCTCCGGGCAGCAGGTAGCGGTCGGTCAGGGTGTCCTTGCCGAAATCGGTGAGGCGCGCGTCACGGCTGTTGTCGGTGACAACGGTGAAGCGGCGGTCGTTGACCTTCTTGCTGTCAGGCTTGGCAGCATCCTTGGCCGCTTCGACCATGGCATTGCCGAGCGCTTCGGTCGCCTTGGCGGCGATCAGGGCATCGGAGCCGGTATCGGTGGTCTTCATCGTCATCGCCTTTTCGTTGTCGGCAGGCTTTTCATCCCCCGCGATCACGCCGGTTTCGAGTTCATTCGTCACATCACCCGGCACGTTGTCGCTCGCCTTGAAATCCATCTGAAGCCCCATTTGTCCCCCGAATCATCACTATGACACAAGAGGCCATGTTCTGATTCTGTTCTATACCGGCGGGTCCACAGACTTGCCAACAGTCAGCGCCCGTTTGGGCGTGCTGGCAGGTCGGTCGATCCCATTCTGAGCGCGCCGCGGGCCCGTGTTCCGCGGCGACTCCTTTCCCGTTCACTCCGCTGAGGAGCGGCGGGGAAGTCACCATGGGTTGGGGGTCCGATTTGCGCCGAACCACTAGATGATGAATCACCCACGGACTCCCGTCAACGGTGGATTAAGCACTTAGTTACCATGACGGAGGTGTTTCAGAGCCGTGTCAAAGCCGCGACGCATGGACCAAGCTTGAGTCGCGAGACCCGCAAGCCCCAAATTGAATCTGTGAAGAAAAATATGGTGATTGAATCATTCGAATCCAGCCGTGAATCTTTTGCACGGGCCGGGCTTCGAATGTTGCGCGGGAGGGGTGGGCAGGCGGTTGGGGCTGCGGTGGGAGCTGGCTGGCCCGGTCGAATCCGTTGCGTCGCACCGGCCGCCCATTTACCCTGTCGACGAGATCACGGTGTCAGGGCGAGTTCGCAATCAATGGGCGACAATGATGTGCAAGGCTTCTGGGACGATGGCTATTGCCGGATCGACGATCTGATTTCGCCGCAGCAATGCCGGCTCATCCGCAATGCGATGGAGTTATCGCGTGATCGCGGCCAGATGCGCGTCGCTGACAACCGCGCCTATCGCGGGCCGCACAATCAATATGCGCCGCTGATCGGGCAATTGCTGCTGGGCTCGCTCGCGCCGAGGCTGTCCGAGCGGGCCGGGCGCACCTTGCTGCCGAGTTTCGCCTTCTGGCGGATCTACCGCAAGGGCGATGTCCTCAACCGCCACAAGGACCGCAAATCCTGCGAGGTCAGCGTCACCATCGCCGTCGCGGCCGAGCCGGAGGATCAGGCCTGGCCGATCTGCCTCAAGGACCTGCACGGGCGGGAACACGCCGTCGCCCTCGCACCCGGGTCAGGAGTGCTCTATCAAGGCACCCGCGTGGAACACTGGCGCGAGCCGCTGGCGGGTGAAGCACATTTCCAGATGTTTCTGCACTATGTGGTGGAAGGCGGGCCCCATGCGGCGCGAGCGCTCGATGGCGGCATATCGCGGGTGCCTGAACTCTACGGCAAGCCGTGAGCCATTCCCTGCCAGCGCCAGCTGCGGCACCCGCGCCGCTAGCGGTTGTGCAGGCGGTGCGCGCGCTGGCTGCCCTGGCGGTTCTGGTGTTCCATACTGCACACGCGGCCGACAAGCATGCCGGACCGATGCCGCTGGTCAGTTGGACCGAACTCGGCCTCGTCGGGGTCGATGTGTTCTTCGTGCTGTCGGGCTTCATTATCGCCTATGTCACGGCCGGGCGCGAGATCGGGTGGCGGGACTTCGCCTGGGCGCGGCTACGGCGGATATTCCTGCCTTACTGGCCGCTGGGCCTAGGCATGCTGGCGCTGTTGGGCGTGCGCCTTCAGGAGATCGGGATTGGCACCCTGATTGCCAGTGTGACGCTCTTGCCGCTCGGGAAGCCGGCGCTCAACGTGGCGTGGACCTTGCAGCACGAGGTGGTGTTCTACGCCGCCTTCGCGCTCGGGCTGGCCAGCGGCTGGTGGAGGACCGGGCTGGCGCTGTGGCTGGGGGCAATCGCAGTTCTGGCCGCCGCCGGGACGCCCGCGCCGATCGGATTGCAGCCGATCGATGCCGAATTCATCATGGGCCTCGCCGCGTGGGCCACGTGGCGTGACGGGCGGCGGCAAGTGATGCTGCTGGCGAGCGCGGGGCTCGCTCTCGCGGGCCTGCTGCTGCTGGCGGGCGGCGATGCGGCCGGGATCGAGCGGGGCTGGCCGATGGGCTGCGCGGCACTGTTTGCGGCCGGTCTGCCGTGGCTGCTCCGGGCCGAGGCGGCAGGGGTGATCCGCACGCCGCACGGCCTGCGCTTTCTGGGCGATGCAAGCTACGCGATCTACCTCGCGCACGGAGTCCCATTGGTGCTGCTTGCGCCGCTGTGGGCGGACCTTGGCTGGCCGGTGGGCTTCCCGCTGATCACGCTGACCTGCCTTGCCGCCGGCATCGGCTATCACCTGCTGGTGGAGCGCCCGCTGCTGGCGCGCGTTCCCAAACGGCTGGGGACGGCGGCGCCCTAGCCCTCCGCCCCGTCGGCAATCCCCTGCGCGGCCTTGTAGTCGGGCTTGCCGTTGTTGAGCCTGAGCGAGCGGTCGGTGAGGATGTAGAGCCGCGGGATCTTGTAGCCGGCGAGCCCCGCGCGGGCGCAGGCATCGAGCGATTCGATCAGCGCAGCGCGGTCCCCTTCGAACTGCACCACGGCCACCACCTTGCGACCGAAGCGCGGATCGGGTTGGCTCACCACCCGCACGTCCTTGACCTGGGGGTGGGCCAGCAGCACCGCTTCGACCTCCTCGGGGAAGACCTTCTCGCCGCCGGTGTTGATGCACATGTTGTCGCGGCCGATGAATTCGAGGGTGCCGTCGGGCGACCAGCGCGCGCGGTCGCCGGTCATCAGCCAGCGCTGGCCGCCGATGGTGGGGAAGGTCTGCGCGTTTTTCTCGTCCTCGCCGAGGTAACCCAGCGGCAGCGGGCCGGTGCGCGCGACGATGCCGACGCCTTCGGTGCCGGGGAGGATTTCGTTGAGATGCTCGTCGAACAGCTTGGTCTCGCGTCCGGGAAGCGGCTGGAACTTGCCCCCGCCGCTGCTGCCCTGCGCCGTCGTGATGACGATCCCGGTGCCCGAGCTTTCCGAGGACCCCAGCGCGTCGATGATCATGAGCGAGGGGTGGTGGGCAATCAGCCGCGCCTTGAGCGCAGGTGAGAACACCGCGCCCGAGGAGGTGATGCTCCTGAGGCTCTCCAGAACCTCCCCGCCATCGCCGCGGGCATCCAACCGGTCGGCGAGTGGCAGGGCGAAGGCGTCGCCGACGATGAACATGCCGCGCGCGGAAAGCCGCGCCGCCTCGTCCAGCGCCAGATCGGCGTCGAATTTGGGCGCGGGCAGCAGCGCGAGCGTGCCACCTTTCAGCAGATGGATCACCGCAGTGAACTGCCCCGCGCCGTGCATCAGCGGCGAGAGCAACAGTAGCGGGGAGGAGCTGGCGGGGTGCTCGGGGCCGATCGCGGCGGCTTGCGCGACCTGCTCCTCGAGGCTGCTGGTGACCAATGGCGGCGTTCCCGGCGGGCGCTGCCAGACGCCAATATTGAACGCGCCCCAGGCCTGATCCATCGGCCACATCACCGCCTTGGGCATCCCGGTGGTGCCGCCGGTGGCGGTGAGGAACAGCGCCGCGGGGTCGTCGTGGATGGCGAAACCTTCAGGCAGCGGCGTCTCGCACAGCGCCGCCCACTCCGCGCCCCCGACATCGACCGTCAGCGTGCCTACAGGCATCGCCTCGCGCGCCACCTCGGCGAAATCGCTCTCGGTGAACAGCGCCTTGAGGCCAAAGCGGGTGAAGATGTCGGCCAGCTCGCGGGTCTTGTAGTGGTAGTTCACATTGACCGGCACCACTCCCGCCTTCACGCAGCCGAAATAGGCCAGCATGTAGTCAGGTGTGTTCCGCAGCATCTGCCCGGCGATGTCCCCCGGTTTCAGCCCCCGCGCCAACAGCCCCGCCGCGATCCGGTCGGTGACAGCATCAAGCTCGCCCCAGCTGACGATCCGCGTCCCATGCACCAGCGCGGGCCGATCCGGCGGGATCGCCCCCGCCAGCGCCTTCACCACAACCCCGAAATTCGCGCCCGCAAATGCCATCCGTGTCTGTCTCCCTGTCTCTTTCGCTAGCCCCGCGCGGCCCCGCATTCCCCTACGTAAATAATGAGGACATTCCGAAAAATTGCGGTAGTCTTCCGAATCAGAAAACAATGAGAGGAGCAAGGCCACCCCATGGCTACGAATGTTGTCGAACTGCGCACGCCGCAAGGCCGCGAGACGCTCGAACGCCTGCTCGATTCGGTGACCATCACCTGCCCCGAGGATATCCACGATGCCGCGGTGAACCTCGCCCGCATCGCGCAGGAGCGGGGGATGCAGATCGCGGTGTGCGACGACATTTCCTCCAAGGAACCGATGGTCGATGTCGAGGGCACGATCCTCAACGCCGACATCTTCCGCTGGCTCGATGACGGCGCGCGCTGGTGGGAGGACCACCGCCTCGCGCTCCATTCCCCGCTGCCGCGCGCCTGCCGCTATGAAAGCGAGCCCTTCTGGGTCAATGCCCAAGGCTTCAACACCCGCTGGCGCAACCACTACCTCGCCGAGATCGACTTGGCCGATTTCGAGAAGCGCGCGCTGTGCAAGGCCGCGATCGTGATCCCGACGCACCTGCCCTTCGGCCAGATCAGCGCGTCGAGCTTCATCTCGATGGACCGCAACAAGGAAGACCTCTCGGCCGAGTTCGCCGAATATGGCGCGCTGTTCGCGATGGTGACGCGGTGCTTCGTGGCGGGCTACGTCCAGGCCAACCGCACCAAGCGGCGGATCCCGTCGGACTGCGTGCTGTCCAAGCGCGAGGTCGAGTGCCTGCGCTGGGCCGCAATCGGCAAGACCGACAAGGAGATCAGCATGATCCTCAACCGGTCGCACGCCACGATCCGCTACCACATCCACCGCGCGGGCGAGAAGCTGGACAGCGTGAACCGGGCGCAGACGATCTTCAAGGCGGGGCAGCTGGGGTATCTGGGGGCTTCTGATTGATTGCGGGGGCGCCTCCGCGCCCCCGTCCTCGGTGCTGTTCCTTCGCTTCGCTCCGGGCACCTGCGGCTCGCGCCGTGCGCTCGCGGTTGCTGCGCGACCGAAATCAGCGCTATTCTTCGTCATTGCGAGGAGCCGCAGGCGACGCGGCAATCCATGGACCGCCCGTCTGCAGCAAAATCAGGCCATGGATTGCCGCGCGGCTCCGCCGCTCGCAATGACGAGCGAAGTTACCCCAATTTCCTGAGCGGCTCGCTACCGTCCCAGTCCACACCCGCCGCCTTGATCATCCCGAACAGATCCGGCCCGTCCTTGGCCTGCTGGAGGATCTCCACCAGCGTCCCCGGCCCGCCGCCCGCATCGACATAGATCGCCTGACTGGTGCCGAACGTCCCCTCGATCATCACCTCGGCGCCTTCGGCCTCGCACACGCTGCGCGCGTGGGCGATGTCATCGACCAGAATGCACACGTGATGCAGGCCGTTGCCCGTCGCGCCATATTCGCCGGTATAGACCGAGGGGTGGTCGTCCCGAGGCCGGATCAGCTCGATCTGCAGGTCGCCCCAATAGGCGAGCGCGAGGTCGAACACCGCGTCCGTCGGCTCGCCGCGATACTTCATGCCCTCGAGGTGGATGCCCTCGATGATGAAGAACGGCCCCACCCCCATCACCTCGGTCCAGTGCTTCACGGCCGCATCGAAATCCTCCGGCACGAAAGCCAGCTGCATGATGTCGCCCAACGCGGCGATTTTGCCCTTCAGACCCATTGTCCTCTCCAATCCGATAGTGTGCCCTACGCGCGAAGCTGTGTGATATTCTCCCCCTGAGACACTGCACAAAGTGCGAGGACGAGAGGCGGGGGCTTGCCCCCGATGAGGACCGGAACAATCCCATGAACGAGATCAAGGACATTGCCCGCGCTGATCGCTGCCCGGGGATCAGCTATACCGACATGCTCAACGGCGACACCCGCCGGGCGCCCGATTACCTCTTCGAGGAATCGCATATCGACATGCCGGACGATCCCCTGCCGGTCGCGCCGTATATCTCGGAGGAATTCGCGAAGCTCGAGCGCGAGAAGATGTGGCCCAACGTCTGGCTCTTCGCCGCGCGCGAGGACGAGATGCCGGACGCGGGCGACACGGTGGTGTTCGACATCGCCGGCAAGAGCTTCCTGCTGATCCGCCAGAAGGATGGCGGCGTAAAGGCCTTCTACAACGCCTGCCTCCACCGCGGCCGTAAGCTGCGCACCGAGAGCGGCCAGTCGGTCCAGCTGCGCTGCCCGTTCCACGGCTTCACGTGGCGCAATGACGGCAGCCTCAAGGAAATCCCCTGTTCGTGGGATTTCAAGCACCTCGAAGGCAAGGACATGGACCTACCGCAGGCCCGCGTCGAGCTGTGGCAGGGCTTTGTCATGCTCACCGAGAATCACTCGCTGCCCGACTTCAAGACGTGGCTCGGCCCGGCAGCCTCGCATTACGAGCGCTACGACTTCGGCAACCGCTACACCGGCATGTGGGTGCAGAAGAAGATCCCGGCCAACTGGAAGGCGACCGCGGAAGCCTTCATGGAGGCGTGGCACTCGATCACCACCCACCCGCAGCTGCTCGCCTTCCTCGGCGATGCCAACACGCGCTACGACTTGATCGGCGATCACTTCAACCGCGCGATCACGCCGTCGGGCGTGCTGAGCCCCCACGTGAAGGGCAAGAATTCGGACTACGTGCTCGAGAAGATGAACGAGTTCTCGGGCGGGGCCGATGCGCGCACCAACCGCCGCTTCAATGCCAGCGAAGAGCCGGTCGAAGGGTACGACGCGGAAGATCCGCTCGGCGCGCGCAAGGTGCTGGCGGATGCCGGGCGCAAGGGGTTCGCCGAGAACTACGGCTACGACTATTCGGACGCTTCGGACACCGAGATCCTCGACAACTTCACCTACAACATCTTCCCCAACTTCGCGCCGTGGATCGGCTTCCTGCCGACGCTGGTGTACCGCTGGCTGCCCGGCGACACGCCCGACTGGTGCATCATGGAAATCCGTCTGCTGTTCCCCACCCCCAAGGGTCAGGAACGCCCCCGCGCGGTCGCGCCCACCTACATCCCCGATGACGAGCCCTTCGCTTGGGCCAACGACATCATGGGGCCGCAGCTTGCCAATGTGTTCGATCAGGACATGGCCAACCTGCCCTATGTGCAGGAGGGCATGAAGAGCATGCGCGACGGGCTGATGGAGCTCGGCCACTATCAGGACAGCCGCGTGCGGCACTTCCAGACGACGCTGATGAAATATGTGAACGGGGAGCTGCCGGCCGCGAAGTAACACGGCCGTGAGCTTCTCCTTCGACCTATCCGGCCGCACCGCGCTCGTCACAGGCGCATCCTCGGGGCTGGGCACCCGCTTCGGGCGCATCCTTGCGGCCAGCGGGGCGAAGGTCGCTTTGGGCGCGCGGCGCAAGGACCGGCTTGAGGCGCTCGCCGCTGAAATCGGCCCCAACGCCGCCGCGATCCGCATGGATGTCGCGCGCGAGGCGGACATCATTGCGGGCTTCGACGAGGCCGATGCGCTGTTCGGCAAGATCGACACGGTCATCGCCAACGCCGGGGTGGACGGCGCTGGCATGGCGACCACCATCTCGGAAGAGGAAATCGAACAGACCCTCGCGATCAACCTCAAGGGCGCAATCCTCACCGCGCGCGAGGGCGCCAAGCGGATGATGGCGCACGGGGTCACCAACGGCCGCATCGTCCTGATCGCCTCGATCACCGCCTTCGAGCCCTCCCCCGGCCTCGTCGCCTATGCCGCGAGCAAGGCGGGCGTGGTGCAGGCGGGGCGGACGCTGGCGCGCGAATGGGCGCGGGCCGGGATCAACGTCAACACCGTCTCCCCCGGCTATATCCGCACCGCGATCAACGATGCGTGGTTCGATACCGAGCCCGGCAAGAAGCAGATCAACCGCTTCCCCAAGCGCCGCCTTATGGGCGAGGAGGGGCTCGACGCGATGATCCTGTTCCTGTGCTCGGACGCGAGCGAATTCGTGACCGGCACGGACTTCGTGCTCGACGACGGGCAGACCCTATGACGCGCCGGAAGATCTCCCTCGCCGCCGGGATCATGCCCGAGGCCACCCCCGCCCAGCTGATCGAATGCGCCGCCGCGTCCGATTTCGACTTTGGCGGCATGTGGGTCGAGAAGGACACCTGGACCCCCGCCACCACCCGCGCCATCCGTAGCCAAGCGCGCGATGCAGGCGTGGAGCTGCTCGACTGCGAGGTCGCGTGGATCATGCCCGGCGCACCCGATCCGTGGCTGTCCGAGCTGGTCGGCATCGCGGCGGAGCTGGGCGCGCGGAACCTCCTGTGCGTCTCGAGCGACCCCGACATAGCCGCCACCACCGCCAAGTTCCAGACGCTCGTCGATGCCGCCAAGGGCACCGGGGTGCGCGTGAACCTCGAATTCGGCATCTTCACTGAGGTAAAGACGCTGGCGATGGCCCGCGCCGTGCTGGAGGGCGTCGAGGGCGAGGCCAAGGCGCTGCTGGTCGATACGCTCCATTGGGCACGCTCGGGCGGGACGGCGGAGGACCTGGCGGCGATCCCGCGCGAATGGCTCAGCTACTGCCAGCCCTGCGACGCGCCAGCAGACGGCCCTGACCTCACGAACTTCGACTCGATCATCGACGATGCGATCAACCGCCGGATGCCCTTGGGCCAAGGCGGGCTTCCGCTGGCCGCGATGGTGGACGTGCTGCCCGACCACCTGCCGATGGCGATCGAAGAACGCTCCTCGGCGCTGCGCGACACCTTCCCCGACCTCACCGAACGCGCCCGCGAATGCGCGCGCACTTCGCGCTTGTGGCTGGACGGACGCGGGTGAGCATCCTCCCCGTCACGCTCGTGCAGATGGCCTTCCTCGTGCCGAACCTCGAGGAGGGCTGCGCGGCACTCAACCGCGCCTATGGCTGGGGCCCGTTCTGCGGCGGCTCCGAGGGCGTTCTCGCCGACCACGTCTACCGTGGGCAGAGCGCCGACCCGATCCGTATTCGCGGCGTCTTCGTCCAGACCGGCGAGATCAATGTCGAGGTGATCGAGGTCGTCTCGGACGCACCCAGCGCCTTCCACGAAATGCTGCGGGCGGACGGCCAGCCGGTGCTCCACCACTGCGCGACCTTTGCCGCCGATTACGAGGGCGTGCGCGATCATCTGGTGGCGCAGGGCTACCCCGTGGTGAGCGAGTTCGGCTTTGCCGGGCATCGCATCTGCTACGTCGATACAAGGCCGCTGCTCGGCTACATGACCGAGGTCTATCCCGAACTCCCGCTGATCCGCGCGCTCTACACCGAGGCGCGCAAGGCCGCCGAGGCGAACCCCGGCGATCCGGCGATCATCCCGTGGCAGGCGATGGCCTAGCCCCCGCGCGCATGCTCCGTGATTTCGCTCGTCAAGCGCGGGATCAGCTTCAGAGGCAGATCGTGCCCCCAACCGGGAATCGTCACCAGCCTTGCACCGGGGATCGCCGCTGCGGTCGCCTCGCCGCCGGGGAGTTTGACCAGCGGGTCGGCCTCGCCGTGGAGCACCAGCGTCGGCGTGCGCACCGCGCCGAGGCGCTTGGTGCGGTCGCCATCGTCGATGATCGCGGCGAGCTGGCGCGGGAGGCCGGCGGGGTAGACCGAGCGGCGCATACTCCGCAGCACCCGCTCGCGCTGATGCGCTTCGTCGAAGGGGAATTCAGGACTGTCGGGCGTGCCGATGTTGCGGATGATGTTGAGCCCGTGGGCGACGACCGTCTCCTCGTCCATGCCCTTCAGCGGCGCAGTCAGCGCGCCGATCGCGTTCGCCTCAGCCTGGGGGAGCTTGCCGCTGCCGGTGGTCGACATGATCGAGGTCATGGTCATCAGCCGCTCGGGGTGGTGGATCGCCATCAGCTGGACGATCATCCCGCCCATCGAAGCGCCGACCACGTGCGCTTTGGCGATCCCCAGCGCATCGAGCAGCCCGATCCCGTCATCGGCCATGTCCATGAGGGTGTAAGGCACCTTGGCCGGAAAGCCGATTTTCTTGCGCAGCACCTGCACCGGGGGCGAGGGCGCACGCTGGCCTTCCAGCTTCTGCGAAAGGCCGATGTCGCGGTTGTCGTAGCGGATGACGCGGAAGCCTTCACCCGCCAGCGCCGCCACCAGCTCGTCCGGCCACAGCGTCATCTGCGCGCCTAGGCCCATCACCAGCAGGATCACCTCGGCGTTCGGGTCACCCTGCTCCTCGTAGAAAAGTTCGATGCCGGTGTTGGGAGTCGTGAGAGTGGGCATGAGTCAGGCGGGTCCTCGTCAGCGGCCCCGCGCGGTCATTTCCACGGAGGTCCGGCGATATCGAAGCCGCGCGCGTCCAATTGGTCAAGCACCCCGCCCTCTTCCGCCAACACTCGCAAGGGGACAACCGCGAGCGTGGTGCCCTTGGCTGCGCTCGCTTCGGCGATGCGGTCGACCCAGATGGTCCTGAGTTCGCTGCCCAAAGTCTCGTCCGCCCAGGGCCAGCAGCTCCCGAGCGCGGTTTCGAGCGGGTTCGCCATCACTGCGGGAATCTTGAACCGCCGCCAGTTGGTGGCGCGCTCTTCGACGATCTGCGGCCCCGCCTCGACCGCATCCATCGCCGCGACAAGACAGGGGATGTGGGCGGCAGGCGGCGCTTCGAACAGGTTGTCGATCACATCCTCGCCCCTGAGCTGCGCGGCGCGGGTGAGCGGGACTTCGGCCTTCTCGGCGGCGTCCTTCACCACATCCGAGGCATCGCGCGCGGTGTCCTTGTTGAAGCGCAGTTCCTCGCGCAGCATCCCGAAAGAGGTGAGGAGGAAGGACTGGCGCGAATAATCCTCCTTGTGCGCGGCGGCGAGCGCTTCGAGGCGCTGGAGTTGCGCTGCATCGAGGTAGTCGCCGGCGACGGTCTTCTCGGGCAGCTTGGTGAGCTTGCCGCCCGAGAACATCAGCCGGAAGATGTCGCCCGGCGAAATCTTGGGCCGCGCACCGAGGATCACGCGGTCGGCAGCGCGGGTGGCTTCTTCGAGCCGCGCGGGCTCCCACACCACGGACTTGGGGATCGCCCGAATCTCGCCGACGAGGATGACGGTGCCGGTGGGCGTCTCGACAATCCACATCGGCGCGCCCGAGCGCTGCGCGGTGACGACGATGGCGTTTTCGCTGGTGGCGGGGGCGTCTTGGGCGGCGAGGGGGGCAATCGCCAATGACGCAACACCAAGCAGGCCAACGATTTTCAGCATGGCAAACCCCTTCAAGCCGTTTCAACGCAGTAGCAGACGCGCTATGTTGCTGGACATGAACGACGACATAATATTGCCGCCGCAAGACGATCCGAATGCTATTTTCGCCTTTGGCATGAGCTTCAACGGCTACGAGGCATTTGGTTCCTTCGAAGCCTGCGCCGCCGCCGCCAAGGCACGCAGACGCGAGACGCTGGAGGACCTGCGCAACGAATTTTTCTTCGCCTGCCGCGCCTCCCGCCACATGCAGGATGATGCCTACGTGGCCTTCTATGCCGAGCTGCTGCCTCAGTTTGAGCGAATGCTCGGCAAAGCCGACTGACGAAAGGCAATCCGCGTGGGCACTTGGGATTGGAAGGCAGTCCGGCATGAGATCATTCCGCTCGACCAAGTTCCTGAGGCAGCACGGCTGGCCGCGGCGATCATCACGGAACCCCTGTTTGACAGAGATTTTGAAAAGCGGGTTTTTGAGCAGACCGGCCTCGCCCAACTGTGCCTAATCGAGTGGTCCATAAGCTCGGTAGTCGAATCCATCTTCGCGACGCTGCGGAATAGAGGTTCGGTGTGGGGGTATGTGGTGGAGCAAGGCGCGACACCCGTTACAGAGGGTCCATCCCGCAAAATTGCCCTAACTGCGGCGACAGCTAGGAAAATCTCGGATGATCTGGCGATGGATTTCCCGATGGCCTTCGTCGACGATCAACAACTCTGCGTGCTCGTGAGCTACTTCAGCGATTACGCCCTGATTTGTATGCGCGAAGACCTGTTCGAGACTTGGCTCGCGGACAACCCCATTGACCTTACGCCGTTTCTTGACGAGCCGCCCTTCCCCCTCGCCGACAATCTGAAGGCCGCACTTGAGTTTGCCGACCGCCGCCGGATCGCATGGGACGATTTCTTTGGCAAAATGGGCGCGCCCTAAGGCACCAGCACCGTATCCTTGGCCTCGTCCGCGAGCTCGGGGTAATCGAGCGTGTAGTGCAGCCCCCGGCTCTCCTTGCGGTGGAGCGCGGACTTCACGATCAGCTCGGCCGATTGCAGCAGGTTGCGCAGTTCAATGAGGTCGGTCGTCACCCGGAACGCGCCGTAATAGTCCTCGACCTCACGCTTCAGCAGGTCGATCCGGCTGGCGGCGCGCTCCAGCCGCTTGGTGGTGCGCACGATGCCGACGTAGTTCCACATGAAGCGGCGGATTTCGGTCCAGTTCTGCTTGATGACGACTTCCTCGTCGGAGTCGGTCACGCGGCTTTCGTCCCA
>JAIYEK010000251.1 GCA_027487015.1 Erythrobacteraceae bacterium
GACGAGGTGGAGCGCCAGCACCCCTATTCGCCCTGGGCCCGCCGCGCGCAGCTGATGAGCGCCTTCAGCTATTACACCGCGCGCGATTACAATAAGGCGATCCAGAACGCGCAGCGCTTCCTGTCGATCCACCCGGGCAACAAGGACGCGCCTTACGCCTACTACCTGATCGCGCTCTCCTACTACGAGCAGATCAGCGACGTGAACCGCGACCAGAAGATCACCGAGCAGGCGCAGACCGCGCTGCGCGAGGTGAACCGGCGCTTCCCGCAGAGCGAATATGCCGCCGACGCGCGCCTCAAGCTTGACCTTGTCGCCGATCACCTTGCGGGCAAGGAGATGGAGATCGGCCGCCACTACCAGCGCATGGGCCTGTGGCTCGCCGCCGACATGCGGTTCCGCAACGTGGTCGAGAAGTTCGACACTACCAGCCACACCCCCGAGGCGCTCTACCGCCTGTGCGAGAGCAGCCTTGCCTTGGGCGTGCCGCAGGAAGCGGTGAAGTACGCCGCAGTGCTGGGCGCGAACTACCCGGGCTCGGACTGGTACGAGCGCGCCTTCAAGCTGGTGAACAAGAACGCCGAGGGCGTGACGGCGTCTTAGTTTTGCGAACCCGCCTCCGCGGGTGCGTCCTCGGCGAGTTTCAGGCCCTGCGGTCCTGATCGCTTGCGGCTCGCGCGCGTGCGCTCGCGGCTGCTTTGCAGCCGGATCAGCGCGTCGCTTCGGGGTGGTCTTTCAGCCATTGGCGGACGAGGGGCAGCGGGTGCTTTCTCATCCGCTCTTCGAGGGTGCTGCCGTCGTAGAACCGCCCTTTGCGCGACGCGCCAGCTTGCAGGTGGCGGACTACGATTTCGTCGGTCCCTGAGGAGAAGACCGCGCTGTTGCCCTCCTTGTCGGTGACATCCGCGCGCGCGCCGCGGGCGTAGAGCAGATCGAGCAGCGGCAGATACTCGACATCGAAGATCGCGGTCTCGCCCGCGTCATTGCGATGGTTGGGATCGGCACCCGCATCGAGCAGTGCGCGTGCCATTTCGAGTGTGTTCTCGAAGGTGTTGCAGCGATAATTGTTCGCAAGGCCGGTGAGCGCGGTTTCGCCTTCTTCGCCGGGAGTGTCGATCGTCAGACCCCGTTGCACGAAAGCCTCGACCAACGCGGGGCTGCATCCGGCGTCGGCGAAGGCCACCTCAAGCTTTCGCGCCCCGGCACGCTCGACCCAGCCGCGCGCGGCGAGGTGGTTGAACAGCGCTGCGCGCCCCTGCGAGACTGCTGCAAGCGCCAACTCCTTGCCCAGAACGCCCTTGCCGCCTCCGAAAGGGATATTCACCGCGCCATCGAGCGCCGCGCCGCGTTCGAGCAGGGCCATCACAGTACTCTCGGCAGCATCGCCGAGCGCGCCCGCCAGCGCCATGTCGCGCGCCTGCTGGGAGGTGAAATCGAAGCCCTCGCTCTCAAGCCACGTGACCAGCCCTTCCGCGCCGTAGACCCAGCGCGCGGTGCCCGCGGCCTTGTCAACGGCGTCCTCAAGCGCGGTGACGCTGGCGGGCATCCTGACCTCGCTGCCAACGTAGTCGATCACGCGCTTGGTGCGTCCGCCCTGCCGGAATGTCAGGACATAGGTCGCACTGTCGGTGATCCTGGCGACATACTTGTCTTTCAACCCGAAGAAATTCGCCGCCCGGAACTGCGCCACAAGATCACGCACCACTGCGGGGTCGATTCGGTCGCGGTGATCGCCCGAGACAAGCACGCCGTCGTCCCACGAGAATTCGCGGTGGACGTCAGCTGCGCCCGGGCCATCGTCGGCTTGCGTCTGAAACCGCACATTGCCCTTGCCGTCGATGGTGACGGTGTAATCGGGGCAGGGACCGAAGCAGGCGCTGCGTTCGAGCGTAATCAGCACGTCATCCTCGCCCTTGGCGGGGGCAGGCTCGGCCCAGGCGCCGGTCGCGGCGAGCACGGCAAGGAACGCGGTCAGCAGGATGTGTCGCAGCAGCAGCATCGGCAGGGCCTCCGCAGCCGAGGCTACCTCAACTGCCTGCCGCATTCAAACATCTGATTTTGCAGACGCCGACGCCGCCAGCCGATACCCCAGCGCCGGTTCGTTGAGGATCAGCGCGGGCGCCGCCGGATCATCCTCCAGCTTCTGGCGCAGCGCGCGGATCGCGACGCGCAGGTAATCGACGTGGTCCTCGTGTGCCGGGCCCCAAACCGCGCGCAGCAGGTGGCGGTGGGTCAGCACGCGGCCTGCGTGGCGTGCAAGTTCGGCGAGGACGGCGAATTCCTTGGGCGTCAGATGCACCTCCTCGCCTGCGCGGGTCACGCGGTGGCGGAACAGGTCGATCATCAGCGGCCCGCAGATGATCGGCTCCTGATCCTCGCCGGGCGAGAGGTCGACGAGATTGTCGACATAGCGTTGCAGCATCGCCGCCTCAGCCGCCACCGCGCCCGCTGCTGCTGTGTCGCCCGGATTGCGCCGGAGGCTCTTCGCGCCGGTCTGGATCGCGTGGAGGCGCGGCTTCACGTCCTCGCCGATGGAAGCGAGCAACACCGCGCGCATCCGGTCGCGCTCCTTGGCGGCGATGCCCGCAGCCGCCTCGGCCTCGAGCCGCGCGCGTTCCAGCGCCAGCGCGGCCTGGTCGAGCAGGTTGCCGAGCAGCTCGCGGGTCGCCTCGGTGACCGGCGAGCGCCCGTCGGGCCGCGCGAGGCCGACCGCGGCATGGACCTTGCCCTGGCCGATCACCGGGTGGAACTGCCAGTCGGTCGGGCTGACATGCGCCATGCCGCGCCCCGTCACTTGGCTTCGTTCGATCGCGGCGGCGAGCGCGGCGCGATCATTGGGCGCAAGCGCGGGGGCGGGCGGCTGGGCGGCGAGGAGCGCGGGCGGATCCTCGTTTGCGGCAAACACCACATGGCAATCGAACAGCCGCGCGAGGTCCTCCACGACCACCTGCGCGACGCTCTCGCGGTCGGTGCAGGGGATGAGCCGGCGCGCGAGGCCCGCGATGGTGGCATTACGCGCCGCACTGGCGGCGGCGAGCTGCGCCTGGGTACGCATCGCGCTCGCCAGCTGGCTCGTCACCACCGCCACCAGAAACAGTGCGGCCACCGTAAGCAGGTCCGCCGGGCTCGTGATCCTCAGCGTGCGGTAGGGGTGAGTGAAGAAGAAATTGAACGCCAGCGTCGCCAGCACCGAGACGCCAAGCGCCGGGGTCAGCCCGGCATAGCGTGCGGTAACCAGCACAGGCGGGAGATAGAGGAGCACGATCGCTGCCGAGCCCCACTCGGGGGCAAGCAGCAATCCAGCGAGGGTCGCGACCAGTGTCAGCAGCAGGCCGAGAGCAAGCCCGATGGCGCGCGAGCCGGTGCTGGGTGTGACGAGAAGCGGAGCGTGGGGAAGGTCTGTCATGCCCGCAAAGATGCGCCCGGTTTGCCGCGGCGTCGAGCCTTGGCACGGTGCGCGGCGTGCAATCCACATGGAAACTTTATGGCAATCGGGCGCACATGATGGCGCATGAACACAGCATCATCCGCGGCCTCAGCCGCTCCCGCCGCCGCCCCCCACCATGGCCCCCGTGACCCGCTGCCCGTGCTGATGCTAGGCGCGATCGGGGTGGTCTATGGCGATATCGGCACCTCGCCGCTCTACGCGCTCAAGGAAAGCTTCGTCGGGCCACACCCGCTCGCGGTCGACCGACTCCACGTCTTCGGCGTGCTGAGCCTGATCTTCTGGTCGCTGATGCTGATCGTGACGGTCAAATATGTCTTCGTCGCAATGCGCGCCGACAACAAGGGTGAGGGCGGCTCCTTCGCGCTGCTGGCCCTGATTTCGCGCCATGTGCAGGGGCCGCGGGTTACGCCGGCGCTGGTGGTGCTCGGCGTGCTCGCGGCTTCGTTGTTCTACGGCGACGCGATGCTCACCCCCGCGATTTCGGTGCTCTCGGCGGTCGAGGGTCTGACCATCGTCAACCCCGCATTGGAAGCGCTGGTGCTGCCGATTGCGGTCGTCATCCTGATCGGCCTGTTCCTGATCCAGAGCCGCGGCACGGCCAAGGTCGGGGCGCTGTTCGGTCCGATCGTGTTGGTCTATTTCGCGACCCTGGCCGGCCTCGGCATCGTCAATATCGCGCAGAACCCCGAGATCCTCGGCATCCTCAACCCCGTCCATGCTGCTGCCTTCTTCGCTTACGACCCGAAGCTTGCCTTCCTCGCTATGGGTTCGGTGTTCCTCGCGGTGACCGGGGCCGAGACGCTTTATGCCGATATGGGCCATTTCGGCCGCCGCGCGGTGGCGTTCAGCTGGCTGGGGATCGCGTACCCCTGCCTGATGCTCAACTACATGGGGCAAGGCGCGCTGATGCTGGCCCACCCGGAAACGGCCGAGAACCCCTTTTACCTGATGGCCCCCGAATGGGCGCGTCTGCCGCTGGTGCTGATCGCCACGGCGGCAACGATCATCGCCAGCCAGGCGGTGATCTCGGGCGCGTTCTCGGTGACGCATCAGGCGGTGCAACTGGGCTTCCTGCCGCGCCTCAAGACGCTCCAGACGAGCGCCAAGGCGGCGGGCCAGATCTACATCCCGGCGATCAACTGGGGCCTCCTGGTCATGGTGCTGCTGCTGGTGCTGGGCTTCCAGCAATCCACCCGGCTTGCCTCGGCCTATGGTATCTCGGTGATCGGGACGATGCTGATCACGACGATGATGCTCGCCTTCCTCGTCTTCAATGTGTGGCGCTGGAACAAGCTGCTGGCGGGCGCGACGATCGGCCTGTTTGCGGTGGTCGACGTGATCTACTTCGCCTCCAACATCGCCAAGATCCCCGACGGCGGGTGGTTCCCGCTGGCGGTCGCGGGCGTATTGTTCACGCTGCTCACCACCTGGTCCAAGGGCCGCCGGATCATGCGCGAGCGGATGGCCGAGGGCGACCTTGCGCTGCCGCAGTTCATCGCCTCGATCGCAAAGTCGGTGCACCGGGTGCGCAACACCGCGGTCTATCTCTCGGCCTCGGAGGAGGGCGTGCCTTCCGCGCTGCTCCATAACCTCAAGCACAACCAGGTGCTCCATGCGCGGGTGCTGATCGTGACGGTCAAGGTCGAGGAGGTGCCGCAGGTCGATCCCGCCGCCCGCGCCGCGGTGCATGACGAAGGCGAGGGCTTCTTCCGCGTGATCATCCGCTATGGCTTCATGGAGGATATCGACATCCCCCGCGATCTCGCCGCGCTGGAGACGGCGTGCGGCCCCTTCGATCCGATGGCAACGAGCTATTTCCTCGGCCGCCAGAAGCTCATCCCATCGGCCGATCACCCCGGCATGGCGCGCTGGCGCGAGGGGCTGTTCGCGTGGATGTCGAAGAGCTCGGAAAGCGCGATGGAGAGCTTCAAGCTGCCTACCAACCGCGTGGTCGAACTGGGGAGCCAGTTGCAGATCTGAACGCCTGCTTTGCGCGCCCTCATTCCCCCGCGATGAGGGCGCGCAGCACCTTTGCCAGCTGGTCGGGATCGAGCGGCTTGGTAAGCACCGTGGCCGCGGCCATCGGCGCGGGGAGCTGGCCGGCGCTGAAGCCGGTCACCACCACGTAAGGGATGCCGCGCGCCGCCAGCGCCTCGCACACCGGCAGGCTGCTGGTGCCGCGCAAGCTGGCGTCGAGCACCGCGGCATCGCACGGGTCGGGATCGTCGAGGCAGGCCAGCGCATCGGCGACCTTGGGACAGGGGCCGACCACCAGAAAGCCTGCGCTCTCAAGCGTCTCGGCAATTTCCTGCGCGATGAAATATTCGTCCTCGACGACCAGAATACGGAAACTCATGTGTCCGTCCTAGCGCAAAACCGGAGCAGGATCATCCTGCTCGATGATGCTGCCGAGCGCGCAGGACAGGTGCCAGACGAAGCCCTCGGGGGCAAAGCGGCTTTCGACCTCGGCATCGAGCGAGTTTTGCACCATCGCGCCGGTGACGACTGAGCCGAACCCGCTGGCAGTGGGCGGGGTGACCGGCGGCCCGCCGCTTTCAGCCCAGGTCATCACGAAACGCGCGGCGTCGCCGTCACCCTCCCGCGCCCACGACAGTCGCACCTCGCCGCCATCGAGCGACAGCGCGCCGTGCTTGCTGGCATTGGTGACCAGTTCGTGGAGCGCCATGCCGAGCGTCTGCACCGCCGGTGCGGCGAGCGCGATATCCTCGCCCTCGAGCAGGATGCGGGTGCCGATGAGGTCCTTGAAATGGGCCAGCTGCGCCGCCGCCAGCGCTTGCAATCCGACCCCGCGCCACGCGTTCCTGACGAGCAGGTCCTGCCCGGCCGCAAGCGACTGGATGCGCGCGGCGAAGTTGGTCATGAAGGTCTCGTGATCGGCCCCGCTGGTCCGCCGCGCGACCGAGAGCACCACCGCGAGCAGGTTCTTGGCGCGGTGATTGACCTCGCCCAGCAGCAGCCGGATGTGGCTCTCGCGGTCCTTTTCTTCGGTGATGTCGAGATTGGTGCCGACCACCCACTCGGCCTGCCCGCCGGCGCCGGCGCGCGCCACCTCGACCGCGCGCAGATGCCGCAGCCGGCCATCATCGCCGCGCCGGATGCGGAACTCGCGCTGCACCGGCCCGCTTTCCCGCGCTTGCTGTATCTCCGCCAGCTGGTCGGGGGTTGGAACATCATCGGGATGCAAGCGGGCGACGTAGTGCTCCACCCGCAAGGTCCCGCCCTCCGTGGGCGGCACGCCGTAGAGCGCGAACATCGTGTCGTCCCAGTGCACTGCGCCGCTCGGCACATGCCATTGCCAGATGCCGATCCCCGCGGTCTGCGTGGCAAGGTGGGTCTTGACCTCGCTTTCGCGCAGAGCCTCGAGCGCCTCGCTCAGCTCCTGCGCCTGCTGCTCCTTGGCGGCGGCCAGATCGAGGCTGGTCTGGCGCTGCTCGCGCAATTGCCGGTTGGCGACGCGCATCCCGTGGATCAGCGCCAGATCGGTGCCGACCACGAAGACATAGAGCCCGAGCGCAACCTCGGCCCCGGCGAGGCGGAAGGATTGGACCGGCGCGATGAAGAAATACCACGCCACCAGCCCGCACAGCACCGCCGACAGCAGTCCGGCGCGCAGACCGAACAGGAAGGAGGTGAGGATCACCGCCGGAAAGAAGGTCACATAGGGAAAGCCCGGCGGCAGCGCTGGATCGACCAGCGCCCGCGCGAGCCACGCCGCGCCGAAGATCGCCAGCGTTCCGGCAAGGCGCATGAACGGGCTGATGTCGGCGATCTGCACGCGGTCGATCCAGGCCAGCACCTTGCTCGAAAATCCGCGTTCGGAACCGGCCTTGCTCATGGGATTTCCCTGCATCGTCCTGCCGCTGCTGCCCCGCGCGCGCAGGCCAGCGGCCCGGATGGCTTGGCGCGCAATTTGCGGCAAGGTCAAGACGGGCCTGTGCGCGGCGCTCTCAATGCCTTGGCGCGCCGCGTGCTCCCCCATTGGCATCCGTCTTGCCCCGTGGCTTTACGCGCTGGAAGGCGGCTGTTAGCCTTCCTCCGATTGAGGGGGGGACACTATGGCTTACACACTTCGCCTGCTGGCAGCGACGGCCTTGCTGCTCGCGTTGCCCACGAACCTCGCAGCGCAAGGGGCAGGTCAGACGCCAGAAAACGCGCAAGCCTTTCTCACGAAGGTTTTCGCTACGGGGGGTGTGATGACGACCGCCAAGCCCCCAAACGGTTCGTATGGCGTCAGTGCCGGCGAAAGGGGAGTTGGGATGACCGATTTTCCCATGGGACGCGCCAAGGGGTGGACACACATCCCGCAGCCGGACGGCAGATTCTGCGTCAGCCAGATCACAGCCATGGGCAAATACTCCGAGCCGCGCTTCAGCTCCTATGCCGGAGCTATCTTCGTGACCAACGCTCTCCGAGGGTTTTACAGACCCACGGACGACATTACGCAGAGCCATCTGCGCGAAGCTGAAGTCAATTGGTCCGGCACGCTTAACTTGACTTATGTTCCCGCGGTCGAGGTGGTTGGTGCAGAGGTTACACTGCCGATGCCTTCCAACGATTCCGGCCTGCGCTTCCGCTTCCCGACCGAAGATCTGGCCAAGCGGGCGGGCTTTGCGATGGAAGTGATCCGGCTGGCCTGCGACCCGACGGCGGACGAGAACTTCTGATGTGCTCGGTAGAGATCACGTGGCGGCGATCTGATCACGATTTGCGCGGCCGCTCAGCACAGTGGCCCGGCGGGAAAGCGTCATGAGATCATCTCGCATCGCCCTATTGGGGGGCGTCTTGGCCGTCCTGACGATCTTTGCGGCCCAGCCGATGCAGGCGCAGCGGCGGGAGACGCAGGTGGTCATCACAGCAGATGTCTGCATGAGCAACGTCTATAGTTCCTCCGGGATCTGTATCGACAATCCCACCCCGCAGCAGCGCGCCGAGCAGCAGGAACGCGAGCGCAAGGAGCGTGAGCGGCTCGAGCGCGAGCGCCTCGAGCGGGAGGCGAAGCAAGCTGCGTTTCAGCGCAAGGTCGACGCGCAGCTCGCCAAGATGGGAGGCAACCCGGCCCGGCGCGCCGAAGCCGAACGCTTCGTCGCGATGCAGGAACAGGCCGAAGCGGCGCGGGCCAAGCTGCCCCGGCCCAAGGTCTGCACGCCGCGCACGTGGGATCAGCAAACGAGCTTCCCCGGATCGACCCGCGACGTCGCCTTCGCGGCGCTGACCACGTCGGTTTCGCGCCGCCAGGGGTGCTCGATCGGCGGGAGCGAAACGGTCACCTCGGTCCGCCTTGCGAGCGCGGCCAATTGCTCGGAGCGCAAGCTGCCCACCATCAAGCCGCCGCCGGTCGGCACGTGCCTGGGGTGCATTTCGGAAAAGCAGGCGATTCCTCTCGGATATGTGCCGGGACAGGGCTGGCCGCCCCCGCCGACCGAATGGGTCTGCACCGCGACGGTCGCCTGTGCTTCGCAGAAATGCGAGGGGCCGGGGAGCAAGGTTTCGGCGCAGTAAAAGCGCCCGGGCTGGCTGCGAAGCGGGCGGACAAGTCCGCGCAAGATCGGTGCCGGTCCCGGCATTGGGGATTTGCCGCCTTGAGCACGTGACGCGCTGGCTTGCCTGCGCTATCCCTTTGGATGCCCATGCTGACCCGTCTCTCGATCCGCAACATCGTCCTCATCGAAGCGCTCGATCTCGATTTCGCGCGCGGGCTGGGCGTGCTGACGGGGGAGACGGGGGCGGGCAAGTCGATTTTGCTCGATGCGCTCGGGCTGGTGCTGGGGGACCGGGCGGAAACGTCGCTGGTGCGCGCAGGCGAGGAGCGGGCGAGCGTTACCGCCAGCTTCGAATTCGCCGCCCTGCCGCGCAACCTTTCTGCCGCGCTCGATGCTGCCGAGATCGCCATCGAGCCGGGCGAGCCGCTGATGATCCGCCGCCAGGTGCGCGCCGATGGCGGATCCAAGGCCTTCGTCAACGACCAGCCGGCCAGCGTCGCGCTGCTGCGCGAACTGGCCCCGGCGCTGGTGGAACTCCACGGCCAGCATGATGACCGCGGCCTCGTGAACCCGCGCGGGCACCGGATGTTGCTCGATCGCTATGCGGGGACGGATGTGGCCGGGCTCGAACGCGCCTATGCCGATTGGGCCCGCGCCGAGGCGCAGCTGTCCGAGGCGCAAGGGGCGGTCGAGCAGGCCAAGGCCGATCAGGATCTGCTGATCGCGCATCTCGCCGAGTTGTCGGCGCTCGAACCGGTCGCGGGCGAGGAAGCGCGGCTCGCGGGCGCGCGGTCGGACATGCAGAAGGGCGAGAAGCTCTCCGGCGACCTCTCGGACCTGCGCCATGTGTGGGAGGGTTCGGATTCGCCGCTCGCCGCCCTGCGGGTGGCCGCGCGCAAGCTTGACCGGATCGCCGAGCAGCATCCCCTGTTGGCCGAAGCGCTCGCCGCATTGGACCGCGCGGTGATCGAGGCGAGCGAGGCGGAGGACAAGCTCGCCAAGGCGTCCGAGGCGCTGGTCCACGATCCGATGGCGCTCGAGCGTGCCGAGACCCGGTTGTTCGAACTGCGCGCCGCTGCCCGCAAGCACCGCTGCGAGGTCGATGACCTCCCCGAACTGATGCGCACCATGCGCGCGCGCCTCGATGCGATCGAGGGCGGCGAGGCGCAGCTCGATGCGCTGGAGGCTGCGGCCAAGGAGGCCCGCAGCGCCTATGTCGCGGCCGCCGAAAAGGCCCAAGCTGCGCGGGTGGCGGGCGCCGCGCGGCTCGACGAAGCGGTGGCGGCCGAGCTTGCGCCCCTGAAGCTCGATGCCGCCCGCTTCCGCACCGCAGTCACCCCGCTGCCCGAGGAGCGCTGGGCCGCTTCGGGGATGGACGCGGTCGAATTCCTGATCTCGACCAACCCCGGCGCGGACTTTGCGCCCCTGAACAAGATCGCGTCCGGCGGCGAGCTGTCGCGCTTCATCCTCGCCCTGAAGGTCGCGCTCGCCGAAAAGGGCGGGGCGGCGACGATCATCTTCGACGAAATCGATCGCGGCGTGGGCGGGGCGGTTGCCTCGGCCATTGGCGAACGCCTCGCGCGGCTGGCCTCGCAAGAGGGCCAGCTGCTGGCGGTGACGCACTCCCCCCAGGTCGCCGCGCGCGGGGGGCAGCACTACCTGATCGCCAAGGCCTCCTCCGGCACGGTGACGAAGACGTCAGTGGTGTTGCTCGACCATGCAGGGAGGCAGGAGGAGATTGCGCGGATGCTCTCCGGCGCCGAGGTGACGCCCGAGGCAAGGGCGCAGGCGGATCGGTTGTTGGAGGGGGTGTGAGTGATGCGATCACCCTGTGGCGTCCGGTCGGGCCAAAGGAGCTAGCGCTGATCGAAGCGAGCGGCTGGCGCGAATTCCCGCCGCGCCTGCCCGAACAGCCGATCTTCTACCCCGTCACCACCCGCGACTACGCCATCAAGATCGCGCGCGACTGGAACGTGGGCGCCTCGGGTGCGGGCTTCGTAACCGAGTTCGAGGTGGATGCGGCATTTCTCGCGCAATACCCGATCGAAACCGCAGGCGGGCGCGAGCATCAGGAATACTGGATCCCGGCCGGGGAGTTGCCCGCGTTCAACGCGGCGATTGTCGGGACGATCCGGGTTGTGGACGAGTTTCGGGCGGGATGAGCGGCCTCCGGGGGAACACCGCGATTCTCGGCGCGCTAGCCGTGCTGGTGGCGGGCGGAGTCGGGCTGTCGGCAAGACTAGATCGTCGGCCCCTTGCGACCGAAGCGGTTGCGGCCGCCCTTGCGAGCGAAAACGCGTGGTTCAGCAAAGCAGAAGCGAAACTGTCGTCGCAGCAGGGGCGAAAGCCTGAAATTGTGCCCCTTTGCATTGATGCCGCACCGCTCGACTACGCTTTGCTCACAGAACGTCTTACGAAAAGCTTTCTGCGACCGATTCCGGTTTCG
Organism: Erythrobacteraceae bacterium; assembly: GCA_027487015.1. GTDB lineage: Bacteria > Pseudomonadota > Alphaproteobacteria > Sphingomonadales > Sphingomonadaceae > Erythrobacter. The sequence goes on from JAIYEK010000251.1 coordinate 11,396, forward strand.
ATGTGTGTCAGCAAGCCCTCCGACCCGGATACCTTCGCACCGGGGCATTGGACGGACGAGAGCGGGGGTTTCGCGGTGACGATGTCGATCCGCTCGGTTCGATGCCCGACCCGGTCGCAATGCAGCGTCGATATTGCTCACCTCGGCGCAGGCAAGCGCTATGAGGTGAGACGATCGGCAAGCGGTTGGACCGTGACGGCGGTCACGTTGCAAGCGGTGATGTGAATGAGCAAAACATCTGCCATTCACCCATTCCTCGTCACCCTGAACTTGTTTCAGGGTCCATCCTTCCGGTAACTCTGTCCGCTCTATGGGGCGCCATGGATGCTGAAACGAGTTCAGCATGACGAGGTTTGTTATGATCCGCTTGCTTTCCGCAGTCTGCCTCCTCGCCGCCTGCTCCCCTGCAAAACCGCCCGAAGAAGGCTCGCCGATGGCCCAGCCCAACAACGCCACCTATGGCACCGGCGCCAACCTCGCGGCCTCCGCGCCTGACGCGATCCTTCGCTATGCTGATCACCCGCGCGGCTTTGCGGAACTCCGCCTGCCCGAGGGCGAAGGCCCGTTTCCGCTTGCGGTGATCTATCATGGCGGGTGCTGGAAGACCGGTATTGCCTCCCAAGCCTACATGGCCCCGCTCGCGACCCGCTGGCAGAGCCTCGGGATCGCCACGCTCAATGTCGATTACCGCGAGGTCGGGGATGGGGGCGGCTGGCCGGGCTCGTTCACCGATTGGGCTGCTTCCACAAAACTGATCGAGGAGGTGGCCGAGCGCTATCCCGTCGACCGCGCCCGTGTGACGCTGGTGGGCCATTCGGCGGGCGGCCTACCGGCCTCCTGGCTCGCGAGCGCATCGGGCAAGGGCGGGCCCGTGGGCCAGCGCGCCGCGCTCAAGGCCCGCGCTGCGATCGTGCTCGACGGGCCGGGCGATGTCGGGGCCGAGCAGCCCGCCTTCGATTCCCTGTGCCAGTTCTCCGCGGTCGAGCCCTTCATGGGGGCTGCTCCGGCAGCCAACCCGCCGCGCTACGCCGCCATCTCGCCTGCCGCCCACGCGCCGCAGCTTGCGCAAATCCTGTTCGTGCAGGCGAAGCTCCCCGCGCCATCGCAGACCACGCAAGCCGCGCTCGCGGCGGGCGGTGCGCGCGTCTCGGTTCGCGAGAACCCGGGCGCAAGCCACTTTGCGATCATCACACCCGGCAACCCGCTCTACACCGCCAACGAGGCGGCGATGCTGGCGGTGCTCAGGGGCGAGGAATGACCGGTTGCCCCCCGCCGCAGACCCGCTAGGCTCGCGCCGACATTCGGGGGAGAGACGATCATGAAGCACCTCATTTCGGCAACGGCGCTGGCCGCCACTATGGCCGCCTGCGCGCCGGTCGAGCCCCTCAGCGGGCCGCCGCCTGCGTCCGACAATGCCGTCGCGGTGACCGACACGCGCAATTATGGTCCCGAGGAGGTCAACGCCATCCCCTCGGACCCGCCGACGCTCAAGGTCGCCTATGACACCGCCTCGCCGCGGCAATATGGCGTGCTGCGTGTGCCGGCCGGAAAGGGTCCGTTCCCGCTCGCGGTGATCTGGCATGGCGGGTGCTGGTCGGGCTATGCGGGTCCCAACGGTCCCGACGGCGTCGCCGGGCTCGCGAGCTACCTCGCCCGCAACGGTGTCGCGACCTGGACCCCGGGCTATCGCGAGCTGGGATCGGACGGGGGCTGGCCCAACACCTTTGCCGACTGGGCGCAGGGCCTCGCCTATGTGAAGACGCTCGCGCGGAGCTATCCGCTCGATCTGTCGCGCCTGACGCTGATGGGCCATTCGGCGGGGACGACCCCTGCGGTGTGGCTCGGCACCAGCAACCACGGGGACACGGTGATCGACGCTGATCTGCCCAAGCCGCGCGCGTCGGTGGTCATTGATGGCCCGCTGCGCACCGCGCCCTTCTTGGGCGTCGATGCAGCGATCTGCGGCCAGCCGGTGATAGCGCCGCTGATGGGGGGCACGCCGGAGCAGGTTCCGGCGCGTTATGCGATGCTCGATCCGCTGGTGAACAAGCCGCTGGTGAAGCGCCTGCTGGTGGTCGACGGCGCGCTGCCCGACCCCGAGCCGGAGGTCATCGCCGGCCTTAGGGCGCAAGGCATTGCGGTCGAGGTGATCCGCGTCAGCCAGGAGCAGCATTTCAACATGCTGGTGCCCGGCACCAAGGATTTTGCGGCCATCGCGCCAGCGCTGCTGGACATTGCCAAGGCGCGGTGAAAAAGCTCTCGCCATGATGGAACGACGCGAATTCATCGGCACCGCGGCGCTGGCTCTGCTGGCGGGCGCTGCGCCGGGGCTCGCCGCGGGAGAGGACATGGACGAAATCTACGGCGTGATCGGCCAGATGAAGGCGGTCCCCGGCCAGCGTGCGGCGCTGGTCGCGATCCTGCGCGAAGGCACGGCAGCAATGCCCGGCAACCTGCTCTACCTGATCGCCGAGGACCTGGGCGATCCCGATGCGATCTGGATCTCCGAAGTGTGGGCCAGCCAGCAGCACCATGCCGATAGCCTCAAGCTCGAATCGGTGCGGGCCGCGATTGCCAAGGGCCGTCCGCTGATCGCCGGGTTCGGTGCCCGCGCGGAAACCCGTCCGGTGGGCTATGTCGGTTGAGCTGTCCGAGGCGGAGGCCGCCAACGAGCTGATGCGGCTCGCGCGCCAGATCGCGCATCACGACCGGCTGTATCATGCTGAAGATGCGCCCGAGATCACCGACGCCGAATATGACGCGCTGGTGCGCCGCAATGCCGAGCTGGAAGCAGCCTTCCCGCATCTGATCCGCGCGGATTCGCCATCGCGCAAGGTCGGCCATGCCATCGCCGCCTCGCCCTTGGGCAAGGTGACGCACGAGGTGCGGATGATGAGCCTCGACAACGCCTTCTCCCCTGAGGAGGTGGCCGAGTGGCTGGCGCGGATGCGGCGCTTCCTCAACCTCGCCGACGATGCCCCGCTCGCCTGCACGGCGGAGGACAAGATCGACGGGCTGTCGTGCTCGCTGCGTTACGAGAACGGCATGCTGGTCCGGGCCGCCACGCGCGGCGACGGGCAGGTGGGAGAGGACGTGACGGCCAATGTCGCGCATATCCCCGACATCCCGCAAAAGCTCCCCGCCGGCGTGCCCGACGTGTTCGAGGTGCGCGGGGAGGTCTACATGGAAAAACAGGCATTTGCTGCGCTCAATGCTGCGCAGCATGAAGCGGGCGGAAAGATCTTTGCGAACCCCCGTAATGCGGCTGCCGGAAGCCTGCGCCAGAAGGATGCGAGCGTCACGGCCAAGCGCCCGCTGCGGTTCTGGGCGCATGGCTGGGGGGCGGCTTCGGCGGTGCCGGGGGAGACGCAGAGCGAGGTGGTGGCGAAGCTCAGGGAATGGGGCTTTCCGGTGTCGCCGCTGTTCACCCGGATC
>JAIYEK010000086.1 GCA_027487015.1 Erythrobacteraceae bacterium
AACGTCGCCGCCGCACCCCGGCGGCCCGAACTGGTGATCGGGTTCGCCGCCGAGACTGACAACATGCTCGAACACGCCAAGGCCAAGCGCAAGCGCAAGGGTGCCGACTGGATCGTGGCCAATGACGTCTCCGGCGACGTGATGGGCGGCGATCTCAACCGCGTGACGATCATCAGCGGTGACGGGATCGAGGTGCTCGACGAAATGCCCAAGAGCGCCGTGGCGATGGCGCTGGTCGAGCGCATCGCGGCGTCCTTGCGCGCGGAGGCTGCTGAGTGAGCATTGCAGTTCAGGTAAAGCGCCTGCCCCACGGCGAGGGCCTGCCGCTCCCCGCCTATGCCACGAGCGGCGCGGCCGGAATGGACGTGGTGAGCGCCGAGGATGTGACGCTGGCCCCCGGCGCGCGACATGCGGTCGCCACCGGCCTGTCGATGGCGATCCCGGAAGGATACGAAATCCAGGTCCGCCCGCGATCGGGGCTGGCATTGAAGCACGGCATCTCGGTGCCCAACACCCCCGGCACAATCGACAGCGACTATCGCGGTGAGCTGAAGGTGATCCTCATCAACCTCGGTTCGGAACCCTTCGCTATCGCGCGCGGCGACCGGGTGGCGCAGCTGGTGCTCGCCCCGGTAGTGCAGGCGGCGTGGGACGAGGTCGCGGAACTCGATGCGACCGAACGCGGCGAGGGCGGCTTCGGCTCGACCGGGGGTCATGCGGCACTCTAGTAGCGCTCACTCCGCCGCCGACGTCTCTTCCACTCAGGGGAGCGCCCATCCGACGCGCACCGTAAAGACCGTTCCGATTAGCTTGCCCTCGGCGTCGGTTGCCGGCTGGAAGCGTGCACGGCGGATCAGGGTGGGACAGGTCGCCTCGTCGAGGTCAGCATGGCCGCTTGGTCCAATGACTTCGCAGGAATCAAGGCGGCCTGTCGCGGCGATGTGAAGCCGAACCCCGGTCTTGCCCTGCCGTCCCTCGCGCAAGGCGCTCAGCGGGTAATCTTCGCCCCGGATCCAGCTCTCTGGCGCGAGCGGCCGTGGCGGCCGACCGGGTGCGAAGGGACCGTCGAGATCAGGCTCCGGAACTTCAGGCTGCGGGGGCGGCGGAGGAAAGGGAGCCACCAAGCGATGGACGGGAGGCTGTGGCTCCGAGGCAGCGGATTGAGCGTAGCCCGGTGCCGCGCCTGCCAGAGCGATGGCGGTCCAACATGCTGCGGCGATGGCTGTTCTGATCATTCTGCGCTCCGATATGTTGCGGCTTCGCACAGTGCGATGCGGGAAGAAAGACGGCTTGCCGCCGTTTGGCCAAATGAGCCGACGACCGCAACTCACCGCAAAATCCCCCGCACCCGTCGCCAGTCAGTTGTCAACCAAATCAGTTGAGTTACATTTGCCAGAGTCGGACCATACCAATGGACGGTCATTCACCCGCTTCAAGGAGCGCCGAAATGGCCCATACCCAAACCAAGACTCACAGTCTCGAACTCGATAGCACCCGGCTTGCCGATGATCCGCTGATCCTCGTCATTCCCGGCCTCTCCAATAGTGGCCCCGACCACTGGCAGACCCGCTGGGAGGCGCAGATCCCCGATTGCGAGCGTGTGGAGCTCGGGATGTGGGACGATCCGCATCGCAACACTTGGGTGAACAAGATCAACCTCGCTGTGCACCGCGCCGGGCGGCCGGTGATCCTCGTCGCCCATTCACTGGGCTGCCATGCGGTCGCGTGGTGGGCGGAATACGAGCAGCCGGCCTATGGCAATCCGGTCGTCGGCGCGCTGCTGGTCGCGCCGCCCGATGTCGAGCGTGCGGGCGTGGACGAACGCCTCGCCCGCTTCGCGCCCACGCCGCGCCGGGCGCTGCCCTTCCCCGCTTTCCTCGCCGCGAGCGAGAATGACCACTATTGCTCGCTTCGCACCGCACGCGGGCTCGCCAGCGATTGGGGGGCGACTTTCGCCTATGCCGGATCGATCGGGCACATCAACGCGGAGTCGGGGATCGATGACTGGGCCTTCGGCCAGCTCCTGCTCGCCCAGCTCTTGCGCGAACACCGCACCCGCCAAGGCGTCTGGCGTGCCGACGAGACGGCCACCCGCCGCAAGGCCGCAGCCCGCTACACCCGCCTGCCGTGGATCCAGAGCGCTGAGCGCGAGAGCCAAGCGAACGAGTGGTAAGGCAATAAAGCCCCGCGCGCGCCGCACTTGCACTGCGGCGCGCGCGGGCTTATTCCTTGCGTTCTCAACCTACGGGAATTCATGTCCGAGACTGTGACCTGCTGAATCGCCTGCACACGCCAACTCGCGTGTGACCGGCAGATTGCTCCGCCGCCCCGCTGATGCGCGGGCGCGCGGCCTGTCAGATTGATTCCCAGGACACTTCCATTGAACATCTCGAAACACGAGCAGCGCGTGCTGCACGTCCTCGCGCAGGGCGGAGCGATCCGTTACCGGCGCGACACGCATGGCAAGGTCATCGAAGTCGATTGCTTCAACCGCGATGGCTTTCGCTTGGCCGATTGCAGCCTTTCGATCTTCAACCGCTTGCTGCGGCGACGGCTGATCCGGAGCGAGGCGGGCCAACCCTATCGCATCACGCGCGAAGGGTTGGCTGCGGTCAGGGCGCAGCTGGATAACCGCTAGGCCGGCGGGCAAGGGCGACAGACAGCGCGGCGTTTGCCAAGGGAGTTACAACGGGTTAGCCTCCACCTTACGGGAGGCTTGCCGATGTTCCTGCGCTGTCTGTTCGCTGCCGCTATCGCCTTGCTGCTTGGCGGATGTACCGGCTGGGCGGCCGAGACTCGGCTGATCCCGGTTGCCGCGCGCGATCAGGCGGGCCTCGTCGGCACCTACACGTCCGGCGACGATCAGGTGGTTTTCGCACCGGGCGAGGACGGGTTCGTGCGCGTCACCAATCCCGACGGGAAAGATCCGGGCGGCGATATTGCCTTTGCGTTCTTGCGAGAGGAGGCGCCCAAGCCCTCGCTGCTTGCGGAGGCGCTCGCAGAGGAGGGCGAAGAGCCTGATGTTGGCCTCGCCGACCGTTCCTACCTGATCGAACTTCCCTGGACGACTGATGACGGCAAAAGCACCTATCTCTACGGGATCGTCCGGATCGCCTTCAGCGCAGCTGGAACCGCCGACGAAGTCACGCAGTTCAGTGTCATATGCTCCAAGGCCGCGGAGAAGTTGGCGGCGCGCAAGGAAGCCGAGCAGTGCATCTTCGACGACTACGCCCGCCTTCGCGCGGCGGCGTTCGATGCGCTGGCGTGGTATGACGATCCGCGTATGGCAGTCGTTACCGAGACCCTGCTGAGTAAGAGCGAGGAGGCTGAGGCCACCGCTGACGGACCCTGAGCCGTCCGGCCTCCTCCCGCAACTCGCCGCAAAAATCTGCGCACCCGTCGCCAGCCCCTTGTCAACCAATTCAGTTGAGTTATTTTGGCCAGAGTCGGACCATACCAATGGACGGTCATTCACCCGCTTCAAGGAGCGCCGCAATGGCCCATACCCAAACCAAGACCCACAGCCTCGAACTCGATAGCACCCGGCTTGCCGACGATCCGCTGATCCTCGTCATTCCCGGCCTTGCCAATAGCGGTCCCGACCACTGGCAGACCAAGTGGGAGGCGCAGATTCCCGATTGCGAGCGGGTCGAGCTTGGCATGTGGGACGATCCGCATCGCAACACTTGGGTGAACAAGATCAACCTCGCGGTGCACCGTGCCGGGCGGCCGGTGATCCTGGTTGCGCATTCCTTGGGCTGCCATGCGGTCGCGTGGTGGGCGGAATACGAGCAGCCGGCCTATGGCAATCCGGTGGTGGGCGCGCTGCTGGTCGCGCCGCCCGATGTCGAGCGCGCCGGGGTGGACCAGCGTCTCGCCCGCTTCGCCCCTGCCCCGCGCCGCGCGCTGCCCTTCCCCTCCTTCCTCGCCGCGAGCGAGAATGACCACTATTGCTCGCTTCGCGCCGCGCGCGGGCTGGCGAGCGATTGGGGCGCGACTTTCGCCTATGCCGGCTCGATTGGGCACATCAACGCGGAGTCGGGGATCGATGACTGGGCGTTCGGCCAGCTCCTTCTCGCCCAGCTGCTGCGCGAGCATCGCACCCGTCAGGGTGTCGGGCGCGAGGCGGAAACGGAGACCCGCCGCAGGGCCGCGGCCCGCTACACCCGCCTGCCGTGGATCCAGAGCGCCGAGGGCGGGAGCCAAGCCGAACTCTGACCGCCGAAAGCGGACAACAAAAAAGGCGGCGCGATCCCCTGCGCCGCCTCTCTTTTTCCCGTCCAAGGGTCTCTTGACGAGCGTCCTACACCATCAATCGGTGGGGCGCACGGTCTTTTCGTCGTCGCGGATGGTGATGCGCACGGTTTCACCCGAATTGCCCGGGAAATCGGTGAACAGCGCGTCCACCAGATTGGGCACGAGGCGCGGCAGGCGGTTCGAGCGCGACACGGCTTCGGCCTTGCCTTCGAACAGGCGCTGGCCATCGGC
>JAIYEK010000345.1 GCA_027487015.1 Erythrobacteraceae bacterium
CGGTGAACTTGATCCCGGCATATTCGGGCCGGTCGAGCGCGCATGGCGGGCGTTCGAAATCGCCGTCGACGGTCAGCGTCGTGGTGCGCGCAGGCGGGCGCTCATCGGGGGGAACGAGATCGCTGCGATTGGGCGGAGTGATCCCTGCCACAGGGCCGGCCTGCGCCAGCACCGGCGCGGGCAGCATGCACAGCACGGCGGCCGCCACTGCGGTAACGCTGGCATAGGAACGCAGGTGCACGCGCGTCCGGCTGGTATGAGAATGCAGCAAGGTCCCCCCCAAAGAATTGTGGCCTCGTGTCCCCGCAGCCCGCCTGTCCGGCGGCCTGGCGCGAAATCCGGACCCTCTATAGGCAATCGCGGCCTGACACCCCTTTCGTGTCATTCCAGCGACCGGCGACCCCTCATTGGCTGCAAAACTACTCGGGCTTGCAGCAAAGGCAAGCACGCAGCCCCCCATTGCGGGGTGCAGCGGCAAGATTGTCGCGTTTGGACAACATTTAAGGTGCTTGCACCGCTTGCCGAGGCGAAACGGGCGCCCGGACTCAGCCGCCGGCGGCGAGCATCACCTTGGCCGAGGCACCCGACAGCGCGCCAGGCTCGGCCGGGAGCTTGGCCGGGCGGGCTGCGCCGGGATAGGCCTGCTTCAGCAGCGCCAATGCCTCGGTAATGCTGGCGTAAAGCGCGGGGTTTTCGGCCTTGATGCCTGCGCCCGAGGTGGCAAAGGCGCTCATCGCAACGCGGCTGAAGCCGTAGCCGTCGAGATAGGGCTCGTACTCGGCGTTCTTGGGCAGCTGGCGGTACATGGTCGCCGAGCGTTCGATCATGTCTGCGATCACGAGCGCGGAGACCCGCGCGGCGCTGGCGTCCGACTTCGGGGCCTTGCCCGCTGCGGCGCGCAGCGCGGCGATGATCGCGTCATAGGCCTTGTTCACGTCGGCGGCCGGCTTGCCCGCGAGCGCGGCGTCCGATGCGGCGGTGAACAGCGGCTTCATGTCCTTGACCCCGAGCGCCGCGAAGGCCGGGTCCATGTCGAGCAGCACTTCACTGACCGGATGCGCGAACATCTCGCCCGCGGCCTCCTTCTTGCCCGCCGCATAAGCGTCGCGCGCGGCGGTGACATGCGCCTCGGCGACTGCCAATGCGATCCCGTAGGCGACGGGGTCCTTGGCTGCATCGGCAGTCGCAACGCCGCCCTCGCCCTCACCGCCTGATGGCGTGGCGACGGCGGCGCCGCTTTCGCCTTCGCCCGCGCCGCCTTCACCTTCGCCCGCGGTGGCAGCCGAGGTGGCCGCGCCGGCCTCGCCGCTCGCGCCCTCACCACCAGCCTCGCCCCCGCACGCCGCCAGCAGCCCGCCCGCAAGCGCGGTGCCGAGGCCAAGCTGGGTCCAGAGTTTGAGGGTGCTGTTCATGAGGGGTGTCCTGTCAGGGGGATGGAAATCTGCCTCGCGCCTCATGGCTCAAATGATAATCACTCGCAAGAGCCTTTCGCGCGGCCTCCAGCTAGGTCTGTCATCCAATTGCCAAAGAGGCATAATCGCCCCTTCCGCTGCCCCCGCATCTCGCCTAACACGCCCGCCTTGCGCCCGCGCGGGCGCTCCCCCCTTGTGAGAGAGGTTTGCTGCACATGAAGACGTTCCTGCTGGCTGGTGCCAGCGCCCTGATGCTCGCCGCGCCGGTTGCGGCGCTCGCCGATGAAGGCATGTGGCTGCCGAGCCAGACCGGCGCCATCGCCGAGGACATGAAGGCCGCAGGGCTCGAGCTTGACGCCAAGACGCTGGGCGATCTCCAGCGCCCGCCGCTCACCGCGATCGCCTCGCTCGGCGGCTGTTCGGCCGCCTTCCTTTCGCCGCAGGGTCTGGTCGCCACCAACCACCACTGCGTCGCCGGATCGCTGCAGTACAATTCTTCGCCCGAGAACGATTACCTCACCAACGGCTTCCTTGCGAAGACGCTGGGCGACGAACTGCCCGCCGCGCCCGGCAGCCGCGTCTACGTGATCGAAGACCTGCGCAACGTCACCGCAGACATGCTCAAGGGCGCCGACAAGCTCGAAGGCCGCGCGCGCTATGACCGCCTGCAGGCCAACCGCGCGGCGCTGATCACGGCGTGCGAGAAGCAGGCCAACCGCCGCTGCGACGTGCGCGCCTATTTCGGCGGCGCGCAGTACTGGCTCCAGCAGCAACTCGAGATCCAGGACGTGCGCCTCGTCTATGCCCCCGCTGGCGGCGTCGGCAATTTCGGCGGCGAGAAGGACAACTGGATGTGGCCGCGCCACACCGGCGACTTCTCTTTCTACCGCGCTTACGTGGCGCCTGACGGCTCCTCGGCGCCGTTCAGCAAGGACAACGTGCCCTTCAAGCCCAAGGCATGGCTGCCGATCGCCAAGGACGGCGTGAAGGAAGGCGATTTCGTGATGGTCGCCGGCTTCCCCGGCACCACCGAACGCCTGCGTTCGGCTGAGGAAGCGCGCTTCTACTACGAGGAGCTCTACCCCTACCAGCAGCGCATGCTGACCGAATACGGGAACCGCATCGACGAGCTGACGGCGGGCAACCAAGCCGCCGTCATCGCCTATGCCGCGACCCTGCAGGGCACCGAGAACTACGAGAAGAAGATCGCCGGGCAGCTCGCGGGCGCCGAAGCGATCTCGCTGGTCGCCAAGAAGCAGACCGAGGAAGCGGCGTTCCGCGCATGGATCAAGGCCGATCCCGCCCGCGAGGCGCAATATGGCGCAGCGCTCGCCGAGCTCGACAAGTTGGTCTCCGAGACCAACGCAGTCTCGCTTGCCGATGCCAAGCGCGGGATGATCGGGCGCGGCCAGCTCTACGGTGCGGCGCGCACGCTCTACCGCTGGGCGAACGAGCAGGCCAAGGCCGACAAGGACCGCGAGCCCGGCTTCCAAGCGCGCGACAAGGCCTTCATGACCCAGCGCATGCAGGTCATCGAACGCCGCTACGTGCAGGCGATCGACCAGCAGCTGTGGGCAGACGGTATCGCCGAATACCGCACGCTGCCCGCCGATCAGCGCATCGCGAGCTTCGATGCCTTCATGGAAGGCCGCGAGATTGCCTCGCTCTATGCGGGTAGCGAGCTTGGCACGGCTGC
>JAIYEK010000305.1 GCA_027487015.1 Erythrobacteraceae bacterium
CCATCCATAAGGACAATTGTTGGACACCGCTGCCGTCGGCTTCCCGGTTTTCGGCGAAGCACCTTGGCGGCTCGTTTGTGAGGGCGATATAGGTGTGCTTTCGCTTGGCACAAGAGAGCCGCGCCTCTAGAAATCCGGTCTTCCACGAAGGAGACATCAGCGTGAAATCGATCTGCAACGCCGCACGGAGCGCGGTGGCCGCTGCCGCTCTCACTGCCCTTTGCGCCTGTGCGCCCGAGGCCGAGGCGCCGCCGAGCGACACGGCGACCTCTGCGGCGGCCGACGGCCTCACCGTCACCAATGCCCGCGTGGTGCTCCCTCCGGTGTCGGGCAATCCCGCGGCGATCTATTTCGACCTTTCCTACAGCGGCGCGCCCGGCGTAGCGCTGGAGAGTGTGGCGGTTGAGGGCGCAGGCATGACCATGATCCACGACTATGCGGAAAGCGGCGGCAAGATGCAGATGGTGATGACGGACGCGGTGCCGCTCAGCGCCAGTGCGCCAGTCACCTTTGCGCCGGGCGGCCTTCATGTGATGGCGATGGAGCCGTCTGATGCATTGCAAGCGGGCGGCACCGCCAAGGTCACGCTCGCCCTGTCGGACGGAACCAAGGTCACCGTCGATGCTCCAGTGCGCGCCGCAGGGGACGAGCGCTGAGCAGCGCGCCCGCCGGCGCGCAGGGAGGGAGCCTGCCCTGCCCGGTCGGCGCCGCGCGTCCGCTCACCGGTGGCGAGATCGCGCTGGCGCGGTCGGTATTCGGCGATGCCATCGACTACGCGCCCGTCACCGTGATGCGCCGCAAGTTCTTCCCGCTGCAACCGCGCGGCGTGACGATGGCGCCAATGGGCAGCCTGCATTTCCACCCCGCCGCCCCGCATTATTGCGACGACTTCGCCGCCGCCTCGCTGCCGAAGCAGGGGCATTTCATCCACGAGATGACCCATGTCTGGCAGGCGCAACGCCTCGGCCGCTGGTATCTGGTGCTGCGCCGCCATCCCTGGTGCCGCTACGACTACACGCTGAAGCCGGGCTGGACGCTCACACAGTACGGGCTCGAACAACAGGCCGAGATCGTGCGCCACGCATTTCTGCTGCGCCAAGGCGAGCTGGTGCCGGGGGTTGCCGACCAGGCGGCCTATGCGGCGCTGGTCGCCTTTCAGGGAGCGGATCAATGAGCGAATTCGAGTTCGTCTTTGTCCTCTACAGCCTGATCCTCGGCCTCTCGCTGGTCGAGCTTCTCACCGGCATCGGACGCACGCTCGAGTTCGTGCTCGCCCGCAATGCCGGGGACGGCAGCTTCAAGGTCGGATGGCTGACCCCGCTTCTGGCGGCGTTCGTGATCCTCGACCTTCTATCCTTCTGGGTGCTGGCCTGGCGGGTGCGCGATGCGGTCACCGCCAGCACCGGGACGGTGTTCGGCGTGCTGGTGTTTTCGAGCGCCTATTTCCTTGCAAGCCGTCTGGTTTTCCCCTCGGACCCCGAGAACTTCAGCGATCTCGACACGCACTACTTCCGGGTCAGACGCGTCGTATTTGCGATGCTGACGGTGATGATCGCGGTGCAGTATGTCTTCCTGCTCTCGGTGCCGGACTTTGCCATACGCATTCTCGCGCCGCTTAATCTGGGAATGACGGCGCTGCTGATCGGCCTGATGCTCGCAGCGGCCCTGATCCGCGATCGCAGGGCCAGCGCGGTGGTGCTGGTCTTGCTGATCGTGCGCTACGTGGTTCTCTATCTGCGGTAACGACGAGGGAAGCGGCCTGCGGCGGCAACCGAGTTTTCAGCAGATGCCGGTATTCAGCGACAAGACTGAGGAACCTGCCGCCCATGGACCCCATCATTGAATTCGACAGCCCCCACTTCCCGCGCCACCCGCGCGACGAAGAGCTTGCCAATACCGAGGAAATGTTCGGCTATGCGCTCGCTACCCATATCGGCGAACAACTGAGCCAGCGCGGCACCATCGTCACCGGCTACATCGCCGAGGACTGGGGCTGGTATTGCGAGATCCGCCTCCCCGAAACAGCAATCGCCTACGGGGTGGTGTCTGGGACGGAAGCCGGGTTCATCATTCATTTCATCCCGCACAAGCCCTATGTGCGCAAACTCTTCCGCAAGATCGACGTCTCCGCCCCGCTCGCGCAACTGCGGGACGTCGTCTTCGCCATCCTGCAAGAGGCGCCGTCGAGCAGCCCGCCGAGGTGGACCGAGGGTTAGCCGCGAAGCTCGGCGGCAACCGCGATGATGGCAGCTGCAAGCCCGCCGTCGGCACTTACCTGCCGTGCCGCGGGGTAGAGGCGCGACACATCGTGATCGATCCCCACCCCGCCGAGCGCGATCTGCCCGCGCGCGCCGATGGCCGAAACAGTGTCCTCGAGGTGGTTCCAGAGGAAGCTGGGTCCATTGGCGGAAAGCGTGCTGTCATCTACCGGCGCGCCATCGCTGACCACGATCAGGCAGCGGCACGGGTGCGACTGCGCAAGCAGGCTCTGCTCGGCCCAGATGATCGCCTCGCCATCGACGTTCTCGAAGCAGATGGCCGGCGCGAGCATTGGTGCAAGAAGCTCGGCCGTGCTGGCCTCGCCGAAGTCCGAATAGATGATATGCAGCAAATCGCACAGGCGACCGGGATAGACGGGACGGCCCTCGCCTACCCACAGCTTACGCGACAGCCCGCCGTGCCATCCGACAGTGGTAAATCCTGCGAGCATGATGTCTGCGCCCGCTGCCTCGAGCCGCTCGCAGGCCGCGAGCAGCTCTCCGGCGACGCGCGGCAAGACGGGCGCCATCGAGCCGGATTGGTCGACGAGGATCGCGATAGCCGTTCCGCTCAGATCGGTGACAGCCGGCGAACTTGCGCCCGCCTGCGCGTAGCCCGCATCGAACAGCTCCTGGCGTGCTTGCGGATCGAACAGGACCTCTCTGCTGCCCGGGCCGATCGTCGTCCCCTGCACGACGAGGGTATCGACCAGCTCCGCGCCGCGGCACACGCGGTCGTAATCGGTGGTGTAGGGATGGTAGAACCGCTCGGGCGGGTCCGACGCGTGTACGGGTAGGGCCGGTCGGGCCTTGCGCCAAGCCAGGTAGGCGGCCACCAGCAGCCAGACGAGGGCTGCGACCGGTAGCGCCACCCGCTCCAACGGATCAGTCCGGCTTCTTCGCCACCGCCACCATCGCCGCGCGCAGCAGACGGTCCTTGATCATCCACCCGGCCTGCATCTCCGAGACCACCGTGCCCGGCTCGTGATCGGTCGTCGGCACTTCCAGCATTGCTTGGTGCTGGTTCGGGTCGAGCGGCAGGCCGACGGCCGCGATGCGGGTGATGCCGTGGCCAGCGAAGACCTTCTCGAGCTCGCGCTGGGTGGCTTCGAGGCCGATCACCAGCCCCTTCATGCTGTCATCGGCGCGCAAGCTCTCGGGGATGGCCTGAACGGCGCGGGCGAGGTTGTCGGCAACGCTCAGGATATCGCGGGCAAAGCCGGTCGCGGCATAGGCGCGCGCCTCGTCCTTCTCGCGCTCGAGGCGCCGGCGGACGTTCTGGGTTTCGGCCTGAGCGTAGAGCACGTCCTGCTTGGCGGCCTCAAGATCGCGCTTCAGCGATTCGAGCGCTTCTGCCAGCGGTGCGGCTTCCTCGCCGCCCTCGCGCAGATGCTCGGGCACACCCTTCAATTCGTCTTCCGCCGCCTGATCCAGCGGCGTGTCGTTCTCGGTCATGTCGTTTGGCTTTCCATTCAAGCGATCAGCTTGCCCAGCGATCGGGCGGTGAGGTCAACCATGGGGACAACCCGCGCATAATTCAACCGCGTGGGACCGATCACACCCAGCACGCCGACCACCCGCCCCTCACGGTCGCGATAGGGCGAGGCGATGACGCTGGAGCCCGAAAGCGCAAAGAGGCGGTTCTCCGAGCCGATGAAAATCCGTGTGGCCTCCGCCTCGCGCGCCGAATCGAGGAGCTGGGCGACCGACTGCTTGTTCTCGAGATCTTCGAGCAGGCTGCGCACCCGCTCGATATCGCCCAGCGCGGTTTCATCGAGAAGGTTTGCCGCCCCGCGCACGATCAGCACCGGGCGCTCGGCGGCGTCCTCGCTCCAGACGGCAAGGCCGCGCTCGACCAGATCGCGCGAGGCATCATCGAGCTGCGCCTCGCCGGTGGAGATCTCCGCCCGCATCGCAAGCGCCGCCTCGACGAGGGTGCGGCCCGCGAGCCGCGCGGTGATGTAGTTGGAGGCCCGGTCGAGCGAACCAGGATGAAGCGCGCCGCCGATCGTCAGCACGCGGTTCTCGACCCCGCCATCCTCGCCCACCAGCACCGCGAGCGCCCGGCCCTGCCCGAGGTCGACAAGGCTGAACTGCGCAAGCCGTTGTTCGCGCGGCGCTACCAGCACCATCCCCGCCGCCCCCGAAAGGTCGGAGAGGATTGCGGATGCCTGCTTGAGCGCCGCTTCGAGCGGCCCGGCCTCGGCAAGCCTCGCTTCGATCGCGGCCTGTTCCTGCGCTGTGGGCTCGGCCACGCGCATCAATCCGTCGACGAAGATCCTGAGGCCCGCATCGGTCGGCATCCGCCCCGCGCTGGTATGCGGCGCGGCGAGCAGGCCTGCGCTTTCGAGGTCTGCCAGCACCGAGCGGATCGATGCGGGCGAGAGGTTCAGCGTCCCGTCCGCTGCCAGCGTTTTCGAGCCGACCGGCTGCCCGCTCTCGATATATTCCTCCACCACGCGCTGGAAGATGTCGCGCGCGCGCTGGGTCAGTTCGGTGACGGGGAGCGCGGTCATGGCTTGGTGATGGTGAGCTCGCCGAAGGTCATGTAAACCAGCGTTGTGCCGCCGTTGGTCGGCCCGCGATAGGCGCCCTGCCCCTTCCACAGGTAGTTCGCGAGCGCGGTAAGCTGCCATGCCTCGTCCTGCGAGACCTCGACCTTGCGGGTGGTGAGCATTTCGAGGCCGTATTTCTCGCCGAATGCCTTCACATCGCTTGCCGCGATACGGGCGGGTTCGGGCACCGAGGGGTGGTCCCAGCCCCACAGGAAGGTGCCGTCCTTGATGCTGTAGGTGCCCACGACCTGCACCGGGGCGGTGATCACCCAGCCATCGGAGTTGGTGAAGGTGATCTCGCCCTGTTCGAGATCGACCGCCCATTCGGCAGATGCTGCGCGCCAGGTCTGGTTATGGAGCGCGGTCTGGGCGTTCAATCCCTCGAGCGCGCGGGCAAAACTGAGGTCGGGCTCCGCCATGGCAACCTCCGTTTCTTGCGCGCTGAGCGCGGGCGCGGCCGGCAGCGAAAGGAGGAAAAGCGGCGCTGCAAAGGCGCCAAGCCGTGATTTCATGAACACTACCAACATTGCCTGTGCTTGATCGACGCAGGGTTTAGACTATGCGGCACACCATCGCCAGAGGCCAGACCAGGAACCGAACCATGCGCCCTTCAGGACGCGCGCCCGACGAAATGCGCGCCATCACGATCGAAACCGGCTTCACCAAGCACGCGGAGGGCTCGTGCCTGATCGGCTTTGGCGACACCAAGGTACTGTGCACCGCGAGCGTCGAGAAGGGCGTGCCGCCATGGTTGCGCGGTAAGGGCGAAGGTTGGGTCACGGGCGAGTACTCGATGCTCCCGCGCGCGACGCACACCCGCGGGGCCCGCGAGGCAGCCAAGGGCAAGCAATCGGGCCGCACGCAGGAAATCCAGCGGCTTATCGGGCGGAGCCTCCGCGCTGTGGTCGACCTGCAGAAGCTTGGCGAACGGCAGATCACCTTGGACTGCGACGTGATCCAGGCCGATGGCGGCACGCGCACCGCGTCGATTTCCGGCGCATGGATCGCGCTGCGTATCGCCATCAACGGCCTGATGGCGTCGGGCGAGATCAAGCACGATCCGATCACCGCGCAGGTGGCGGGCATCTCCTGCGGCATCTTCAAGGGCACCCCGGTGCTCGACCTCGACTATGACGAGGATTCGAACGCCGAGGCTGACGGCAATTTTGTGCTTCTGTCGGGCGGCAAGATCGCCGAGGTGCAGGCGACCGCCGAGGGCGCGACCTATGACGAGGAAGCCCTCTTGCGCCTCCTGCGCCTCGCCCGCATCGGCTGCGACCGGATCTTTGCAGCGCAGCTGGACGCGGTGAAGTGAGGTGAGCCTGCCGGGGCCAGTCAGCTACAGGATCGGGGAAGGCGACTATCTCGCTCTCAACGCGCTGGTGTTCCGGCGGACGTGGACCCGGTGCCTGTGGCTCACCTTGCCAACCGGCGCTGTCATTGCCGTGCCGATTGCTGTGTCAAAGCAATCGCTGATCCATGGAATCGTCCTCATTTTGGTCGGTGCTGCGGCAGCGTGCCTCTTTGTCATGGTGATGCGCCTGTTTCTCGGGCCCAGAGCGCGCAAAATCTACCGCGAGACGGCGTCGTTGCGTGAAGAGATTACGCTGACTTTCGAAGATGGCGGCGTCCGGCTTGAGCAGGCATCCGGAATGCACCGCGCACAATGGGGCCAGTTGGTGCGCTGGGACGAGGACGACAAGATTTTTGCGCTTTTTCCCAACCGGATTCTCGCCTTGAGTTTCCCCAAGCAGCAAGTGAACAAAGAGGTGGTGAATTTCATGCGCGAACAGATGAAACTCTCGGGCCTTCCCCGCCGCTGGAAGCTGCGCCAATGACGCGCCGCCTTGGCTCCGGCACGCTAGTGATCGCCACGCATAATGCGGGTAAGCTCAAGGAGATTTCGGCGCTCCTAGATCCCTACGGCGTGAGGTGCATCTCCGCCGGATCGCTCGGTCTGCCCGAGCCTGCCGAGACCGGGGTGACCTTCGCGCAGAACGCGCTGATCAAGGCGCGGGCGGCGGCGGAGGCTTCGGGGCTGGCGGCGCTCGCTGATGATAGCGGCCTGTCAGTGGCCGCGCTCGATGGCCGGCCCGGGGTCTACACCGCCGACTGGGCCGAGCGGCAGTGGTTCGAGGGCGCTCCGGGGCGCGACTGGTATATGGCGATGGGCAAGGTCGAAGGCATGCTCGCCGAAAAGGGTGCGGATGTCGACCGGACCGCCGCCTTCCACTGCGTCCTCGCGATCGCGTGGCCCGATGGCGAGCACGCCATTTACGAGGGCCGCTGCGATGGCAGCCTCACATGGCCGCCGCGAGGCGAAATGGGCTTCGGCTATGATCCGGTGTTCGTGCCGACGGGCAGCGCGTTGACCTTTGCCGAGATCGCGCCTGAGCAGAAGCACGCCGTCAGCCACCGCGCCGACGCCTTTGCCAAGCTCGTCGCCGCCCAATTCGGCTGAGCGATCAGCGCCGCGAGAGGCGCGTTTGCGGCTCCAAGCGGTAGCCCATCACATTGCCCGCCGGCCAGTACCGGCACACCAGCACCTCGTGCTTGGCATTGAGCGCGGTGGCGCAGCCAACTTCCTGCGTCTCGGGCCAGATGATCTGGGTGTAGTGGCCAACATCGCTCCACTTGCCGGTGCGCGAGACATCGGGGAAGGTGCCCGGGCGGAACGCGGTGCGCTCGGCGAGGAAGCCGTCGATCATCTGCCACGGGGCATAGCGCTCGCGCGTGCCCATCCACAGGTTCTCGCCCTGCCCTACGCGCAGCAGGTCGGGCGAGTGGTGGAACGCGCGGCGCTTAGCGAGATCCTCCGCCCATGCGCGGGCCTCCTGCATCAGCGCATGGTTCCAGCGCAGCGGCGGCAGGCCGACAGCGGCCCGGGCCTCGTTGTGCTCGGCGAGCCATTCCTGCTCGGCCGGGAACAGCGGCCGCTGGTCCGGCGCCCCATCTTGCGGCTGCGCGGGCGTCGCTGCCATAAGCAGCGCGAAGGCGGCGCACCGCAAGAGCATGGTCGGGGAGAGGCGGCTCGGCATTGGTTTAGGCTACGGCCAACCGGTTAATCCGATCTGAAAGTCTGCCCTTAACGGCCCGCGCTGGCCGCCACTCGGTTTTCTCGCTAGGCGTCCAGCATGATCAAAGGCTCCAAACTGAACGCGCTGCTCAAGATCCTGCTCGGGATCGGTGCATTGGTCGGCCTGTGCGAGATTGCTGCGCTGAGCATTCAGGGGTTGCTGAATGTCGGACAGAACATCGGCGGGCACGATACGTTAATCCAGCGGGCTATGACCGCCTGTCAGACGACCTATGCATTGCTCGGGCCGGTGGCCGTGTGGCTGGTTTGGCGCCGTCATCCGCTCGCGACGCGGTTTGCGTGGGTCTGGGCCTTGGCATTGGTTTTCGGGGTCGTCCTCATCATTCCGGCCTGGGCTCCGGACGAGGCGGAGAGCTGGTGGCAGTTCCTCGGCGGAGGAGCGGCGTTGGCGCTGGTTGGCGCCGGCGGGATGTGGTGCCTTGCGAAGCTGCGGCGGGCAGACTGATGGCCCGTGCGCTGTATATTCACTGGCCGTTCTGCGCCAAGAAGTGCCCCTATTGCGACTTCAATTCGCATGTGCGCGAGGGCGTGGACGTGGCCGCGTGGCAAGCCGCGCTGGTCGCCGACATGCGCGCGGAGGCGGCTGTTGCAGGCGGCGAGGCTCTGACATCGATCTTCTTCGGCGGCGGCACGCCCTCGTTGATGCCGCCTGCCCTCGTTGCCGCGCTGCTGGCCGAAGCGGAACGCCAGTGGGGATTTGCGCAAGGGATCGAGATCACGCTCGAGGCCAATCCCTCCTCGGTGGAAGCCGCCAACTTTGCCGCCCTTGCCGGAGCCGGGATCAACCGCGTGTCGCTGGGGGTGCAATCGCTCGACGATGCGGAATTGCGGTTCCTCGGGCGGCTTCACGGCGCAGATGAGGCGCTGCGCGCGCTCGAGACCGCGCAGGCGCATTTTGCTCGCGTCAGCTTCGACATGATCTACGCCCTCCCCGGCCACACCCCGCAGCTGTGGGAGGAGCGGCTGACCCGCGCGCTCGGGCTGGGGACGGGACACATGTCACTCTACCAGCTGACCATCGAGCCCGGCACGCGCTTTGCCAGCGACGTGCGGCGTGGGCGCTTGGTGCCGCTGGATGACGATGCGGCCGCCGAGCTGTTCGACGTCACGCAGGCGCTCACCGGCGCGGCAGGTCTCCCGGCCTACGAGACCAGCAACCACGCCCGCGAAGGCGAAGAGAGCCGCCACAACCTCGCCTATTGGCGCTACCAGGATTACGCGGGCATCGGCCCCGGCGCGCATGGACGGCGCGGCGGGGTGGCGACGGTGCGGCACAAGAAGCCGGAGAATTTCCTCGCCGCCGTCGCGCGGCAGGGTGACGGGATTGCCGAGGCGCGCGCGCTGGCTGTCACCGATCAGGCAGCCGAGGCGCTGCTGATGGGGCTGCGCCATGTCGAGGGGGTCGATCTTGCCGCGCTCTCGGCGCGCTTCGGCCTGCCGCGCGCCGGGCTGGTCGACGAGGCGGCGCTTGGTCGACTGCGCGCTCTTGGCCTGATGTGGGTTCTGGGCACCCGCATTGGGGTTGCGCCCGCAGGCCGCAGCCTGCTCGACGCGCTGCTTGCCGAGGTGGTCGCCGATACGCTGGTCGCGGCATGAGCGCTGGCGACCTGCTCGAAAGCTGGCGCGCGCATCTCGCCGACAATCGCCGCAGGTCACCCCACACGGTGCGCGCCTATGTCGCGGCGGCCGCGAGGCTCATGTCGGTGCGGGGCGCCGAGGATTGGGCTGCAGTCGCGCAGACCGAGGCGCATCACCTGCGCGCGTATCTCGCCGCGCGGCGCGGCGAGGGCCTCGGCAATGCCAGCACCGCGCGCGAGCTGTCCGCATTGAAAGCCTTCATCGCATTCGCCCGCGCGCAGGCAGGCGACCCTGACCCCGCCGCCCCGCGCGTGCGCGGGCCGCGGCTCAAGAAGGGCCTCCCCCGCCCCGTCACCCCGGACGAGGCCGAGAACCTCGCCTCCCATGTCGAGGATTTCGCCGCGATCGACTGGATCGGCGCGCGCGACCGGGCGGTGCTGCTGCTGCTCTACGGCTCGGGCCTGCGGATCGCCGAGGCGCTCTCGCTCACCGGGCGCGAAGCCAGCATGGGCGACGTGCTGCAGGTGACCGGCAAGGGCGGCAAGCAGCGGGTGGTGCCGGTGCTACCGATCACGCGGGCAGCAGTGGCGGAGTACGCGCGGGGCTGCCCGTGGCCGCTCACCCGCGATGCCCCGCTTTTCCGCGGAGCCAAGGGCGGGCCGCTCTCCCCCGGCATGGTGCAGCGCGCGATGGCGCAGGCGCGCCGCGCGCTCGGCCTGCCCGATACTGCGACGCCCCACGCGCTCAGGCACTCCTTCGCCACGCATCTGCTGAGCGCAGGCGCGGATCTCAGAAGCCTGCAGGAGCTGCTCGGCCACGCCTCATTGGGATCGACCCAGATCTACACCCGCGTCGATGCGGCGGCGCTGCTGGAGAACTACCGCAAGGCGCATCCGCGGGGGTAGCAGAGCGTTACTCGCCCCGCTCGTGCGCTTCGACCGGCTTCCAGGTCACCACGCGGTAGATGTAGAAAGCCACCCCTGCGAGCACGAAGAGGACCACGCCGTAGCCTGCGACCGTCTCGAACCGCTCGACCAGCGGCGCGGCCGCCCGGCCGCCGAAGATCAGGATCGCATTCCAGATGCCCGAGCCTAGAAAGGTGAACAGGCAGAAGCGCCACAGCTTCATCTGCGCAAGGCCCGCGGGAAGCGAGACGATGGTGCGCAGGATCGGCGAGAAGCGCAGCAGGAACACGATCCAGTCGCCATGCTTGCGGAAGATGTTGCGTGCCTTGGTGAACTCGTCCCACTCGAAGGTCAGCCACCGGCCCCAGCGGTCGATGATCGCCTTCAATTGCGGCTCGCTCCAGCGCACCCCGATCCAGTACCAGAACAGGTTGCCGACCACCGTGCCGAGGGTAGCGACGATCCATACCGCCCAGAAGGTCATCTCCCCCTTGGCGACGAGCAAGCCCGCCCCGCCCATGATCACCTCGGACGGGATCGGCGGGAAGACATTTTCGGCCATCATCAGGAAGAAGATGCCGATGTAGCCGCCCTTGTTGAGCAGTTCGAGGAGGAAGTCGGTCATGGTGTCCGGTCGGTTGGTGTGGCGCTATGTCAGGCGCGACGATCGGCCAACCGCCGCTCGATCGCATCCCAAATCATGCCCGCCGTATCAGTGTTGTTGAAACGGTCAATCGCCACGATGCCGGTGGGGGACGTCACGTTGATTTCGGTCAGCCACTTGCCGCCGATCACGTCGATCCCGACGAAGGTGAGGCCGAGGCGCTTCAGATCGGGGCCGAGCGCGGCGCAGATCTCCTGCTCGCGTTCGGTAAGCTCGGTCGCCTGCGCGCTGCCGCCCATCGCGAGGTTGCTGCGGAACTCGCCCTCCCCCGGTACGCGGTTGATCGCGCCTGCGACCTCGCCGTCGACCAGCACGATGCGCTTGTCGCCTTGCGCGACCTCGGGGAGGAAGGGCTGGACCATGTGCGGCTCGGGCCAGGTCTGGTTGAACACCTCGAACAGCGCGGTGAGGTTCTCGGCATTCTCGCCGATGCGGAAGATCGCCTTGCCGCCGTTGCCGTGGATGGGCTTCACCACAATCGCGCCGTGCTTGGCCATGAAGCGCCGCACCTCGTCCACAGAGCGGGTCACCAGCGTCGGCGGCATGAAGTGGCGATAGTTCAGCACCATCACCTTTTCGGGGCTGTTGCGCACATTCGCCGGATCATTGACGACCAGCGTCTCGTGTCCGATCCGCTCGAGCATATGGGTTGCGGTTATGTAGCCCATGTGAAACGGCGGATCCTGCCGCATCAGCACCACATCGACATCCTTGCCGAGATCGAGCCGCACCTGCTCACCGCGGGTAAAATGGTCGCCCTCGACCCGCTGCACGGTCACGGGGAAGGCGTGCGCGAAGAGCCGGTCATCCTCGTCGAGCGTGAGGCTCTCGACGTGGTATTCGTAGAGTGTGTAGCCGCGCGGCTGCGCGCTCAGCATCAGCGCAAAGGAGCTGTCGCCGGCGATCTTGATGGTGTCGATGGGGTCCATCTGGACCGCGATGCGCAAACTCATGAGCAACTCCGTGGGGATCAGCCGAAGGGCATCCAGGCGTTTTCGATGTGGGTGGGCTTGTGGCCGGGCGCAAGCAGGATGACATCGATGCGGATGTCTTCGCCCGCCGTCGCATAATCCTGCCACACGCATTCCACCGCCGCGGCAACCCGTGCAAGGCGGCGTTCGTCGATTGCATCGCCGAGCGAGGCGGCACGGGTGCGCCACTTGACCTCGACGAAGGCGACGAGGCCGGTGCGCTTGGCGATGAGGTCGATTTCACCTGCCTTGGTCTTCACGCGCTCGGCAACGATCCGCCAGCCTTGCTGGGCGAGCCACATCGCGGCCTCGGCCTCGCCCTCGCGGCCGCGGCTGTCGGCCTCGTGGCGCTGCTCGGGGGTGCGCGGCTTCGTCATGCGTCCTTCAGCTCCAGCGCGCGGGCATAGAGCGTGGCGCGGTCGATGCCGGTGGCCTTGGCGACCACACCTGCGGCCTTCCCCGGCCCCGCATCGGCAAGCGCGGCGCGCAGCAGCGCGTCGGTATCGAGCAACGGCGCCTCGCTGTCAGATGGCGGGCCAACCAGCAACACGATCTCGCCTTTGGGGGGATGCGCCGCGTAATGGGCGGCCAGCGCCGCCGCGGTGCCGGTGCGGCATTCCTCGTGCAGCTTGGTCAGCTCCCGCGCGACGGCAACCTCGCGATCCGGCCAAAGCTCGGCGATGGCGAGGAGCGATTTTTCGAGCCGCGGGGCGGTCTCGTAGAAAACCAGTGTCGCGGCTGTCCCCGCCAGCCCTGCGAGCATCTCGAGCCGCGCCTTGTCCTTCGCCGGCAGGAAGCCTGCAAACAAAAAGCGATCGCTCGGCAGGCCCGCAATGGCGAGCGCCGAGACCGCCGCGCAGGCGCCCGGAATGCTCGTCACGATCACGCCTGCCGCGCGCGCCTCGCGCACCAGGCGATAGCCCGGATCGGAGATCAGCGGCGTGCCTGCATCCGACACCAGCACAACCGGCGAATGTCTCGCCTCGTCGATCACCCGCGCTCGGGCCTCGGGCCCAGCATGATCGTCCAAGCGCTGGAGCCTTGCCTTGATACCGTAATGTTTCAAGAGTTTACCGGTCACCCGCGTGTCCTCGCAGGCGATAAGCGCGGCGCCTTGCAGCACGGCGAGCGCGCGCAGAGTGATGTCGCCAAGATTGCCAATCGGGGTGGCAAGGATATACAGCCCGCTTACGGGTTCCCACGCGGGAAGGGATGGCAGCGCCTCGGGTCTCACGGATTGAGTCCATGGCGCACGACTGAGGGGTCGGCAAGAATGAAGCTTTGGGCACGTCCGAATTGGGCGCCGAATTGGGCCGGATCACTTGTCGCCGCAGCGCGTGGTCTTCGCGGCCGCAACCTCGCTGTCGCAGGGGCAGCGCTGCTGGCGAGCGCCTGTGCGGTGGTGCCCAAGGCCGAGGTCGCGACCGCCCCACCGCCTGCTCCAGTATCCGAGCCGTCGGCGACCGCGCTCCCGACCGACACCGGCCGCCATCGCATCGCGCTGCTCGTCCCACTGTCGGGCGACACCGCGCCGGTCGGGCAGGCGATCGCCAATGCGACCACCATGGCGCTGCTCGATACTGGCGCGGACAATCTGCGCATCACCACCTATGACACCTCCGAAGGGGTCACCACCGCTGCGAGGAAGGCGATTGCCGACGGCAACAGGCTGATTTTCGGGCCGCTGACCGCCGATGCGGTGCCGCAGGTGCAGGCCGCCGCGCGCCCCGCCGGCGTGCCGGTCATCGCCTTCGCCAATGATGCAAGCGTCGCGGCGGCCGATGTTTTCGTGATCGGTCACCTGCCCGAGCAATCGATCCGCCGTTCGGTCCAGTTCGCCCGCAGTCGCGGCGCGGCGCGCTTTGCTGTGCTCGCGCCCGAGGGTGATTATGGCACCCGCGCAGTCTTCTCGCTTGAGAACGCGCTGCGGGAATATGGCGGCTCGCTAGTGCGCAAGGAGGGCTATGCGCGCGGCAATACCTCGATCGTCAGCGCGGCCGCCCGGTTGCGCGCTGCGGGGGGCTATGACACCGTACTGATCGCGGATTCGGCGCGGCTCGGGGTCGATGCGGCGGGCGAATTGAACAAGTCCGCGCGCACCCGCACCCGCATCCTTGGCACCGAGCTGTGGAGCGGCGAGGCGGTGCTCGCCCGCACCCCGACATTGGAAGGCGCGCTTTTCTCGGCAGTGTCCGACCAGCGCTTCCGCCGCTTTGCCGACAGCTACGCGCAGCGCTTCGGCGGCCAGCCCTTCCGGGTGGCGACGCTGGGCTATGACGCGGTGCTGCTGACCTTACGCGTCGCGCGCGACTGGAAGGTCAATACGCCCTTCCCGCGCGAGGCGCTCTACGACCGCGGCGGCTTCCTCGGGGTCGACGGCGCGTTCCGCTTTGCCCGCAACGGCGTGGTCGAGCGCGCGCTCGAAGTGCGCGAGGTCAAGGGCGGTGATGTCATCGCGGTCGATCCGGCGCCCGCCGGCTTCGGCAAGTGAGTGCGTAAAACACCAGGGGGTGGCTTGTGAGGCGTAGCGCGGCGGCCCTATAGTCCCGCCCATGTCCGAGCCCACCCCCGACGACCTCTTCGCCAACACCCCGACCTCCAGCGGCGATTACAATGCCAGCGCCATCGAGGTGCTCGAAGGGCTCGAGCCCGTCCGCCGCCGCCCCGGCATGTATATCGGCGGAACGGATGACCGCGCCTACCACCACCTCGCCGCCGAAGTGCTCGACAATGCAATGGACGAGGCGGTCGCGGGGCATGCGACGCGGATCGAGGTGCGGCTCGACGAAGGCAACCGCCTGTCGATCGCCGACAACGGCCGCGGCATCCCGGTCGACGAGCATCGCAAGTTCCCGTGCAAGTCGACGCTCGAGGTGATCCTCTCGACG
>JAIYEK010000265.1 GCA_027487015.1 Erythrobacteraceae bacterium
TCATGTCGACCTCGTCCGAAACCTTCCACGGCAGCCCCGAGCGGGTCATGAACATCCGCTCCATCTCCTCGCGGGTGAAGGGGCGCGAGCCGAGGCGGCCGAACACCGCCATCTGCCCGCCGGTCTCGTCCACCGCGCGGTCGCGGTCGAGGCCCTTTGACATGGCGATGGCGGGCGTGGGGGTCTTGGCCCAGGCGACCAGCTCCGGCATCGGCGCCGGCGAGAAGCCGTAGAAGCCGCGCTGGCTTTCGGGGCTGGTGAGTTGAAGCACCTTCATGCCGTTCTTCCCGTCCGCCACGTAAGCGAACAGTGAGGCGTTGGTGGTGCCGACGATCACGTCCTCGGCATCGTTGAGCGCGCCGTCCAGCGTCACCTTCTGATAGACCTTGGGGGCGCGCGGGTTGGTGACGTTGAGGATGACGAGCCCGTCCTCCTTGGCAGCGACATAGGCATAGGTGCGCGCGATATACATGCGTCGCGCATCGGCGAGCGGCACGGTCGCCTCGGGCACGGCCACCGGATCATGCAGCCGCGTGATGTCGAACAGCTTCACCCCCTCGGCATCGGTCACCCACAGATAGCGGAACTGCACCGCGCTCGCCCGTGCATCGCGAAGCTCGCGCACCGCGGCGAGCCTCGGCGCGGCGGGATCGGACAGGTCAACCACCACCAGACCCTTGGCCGCGGTGATATAGGCGATCTCGCCCGCCAGTGTGATGTGCTGTGCACCGTTCAGCACCCCGCCCGGGTTCCACGCGGTCGAGCCATCAGCATAGACCTTGCGGGTAAGCTTGTTGTTGCGGAATTCGCCGTCCGCCAGCGTGTTGACGTTGACGAGAATCAGACCCTCGACCGCGTCAGTGACGGCGGCGTAGTTGTAGATCGGCTTGAACGCCTGTTCCTGATTGGCGGCGCGCATCGCCTCGGTGTTGCGCGTGGGCGCAATCGGCTGGTTGGTGGCGAGCGCCATGCAGGTCGCGTTGGTGGTCTTGACCGTGGTGTCATGCCCGAGCGCCGAGAACGGCCCCTTGAGGATCCGCTCCGAGGTGCCCTTGTTGGCGATGCTCGCAACATCATAGACCGCAAAGCCGCCGCGCCCTTCGGCCACGAACATGTATTCGCCGCGCAGTTGCAGGCAGCCGACGCGGCCCGGCGTGCCTTCGTGGACGTTGGCGAATTCCTCAAAGGGATGGGTCTCGCCCGACATCTTGCCATCGAAGGTCTTGCCGCGCGTCCAGTTCTTCAACTCGCGCGCGTTCTGGTCGACATGGAGGCCCCAGTAATCGGGGTAGGCATAGCGGTGGAGATAGGAGCCGATCACCGCCTGCGGCTCGTCATATTCGGTCACGCGGGTCGCCTGGAACCCGCCCTCGAGCCCGCTCCATGCATTGAGCCCGACGAAATTGACGTAGTTGGTCCCGAGCAGGAAGAGCTGCGCCATGATCGCGTTGTTGTCCTCCTTGGCGGAGAGGTGGCAATCGGTGCAGGTCTTGGTCTCGGTCAGACGCACGGTGTGCGGGAAGTGCGGCGCGAAGGCCTGCGAAGAGAAGCCGATGGCGCTGATCGGCGGCTGCTGCACGTAAATCCGCTCGCGGTTGATGTTGGTGGACGACAGCACCAGCGCCGAGGACGACCTGACCGGCGTCACCTGACTGCCCTTGGTGGTCATGCCCTTGCCCAGCTGGAACATCTCGTCGCGCGCGACCTGCGGGTTGTAGGTCGCAAAGTTGCGCGTCTCGCCGCCTTCGTAGCGGTGGACGGGGGTCTTCCAATTCGCCTCGATGGGAAGGTGGCAGCCGCCGCACGAGGTGGTCCATGACAGGTGGCAGGTGAAGCAGGCCATTTCGGGCTCGCGGTGCGCGCGGTCGGGTTCGGAAATGCCGGTGCCGAATTCGAAATTGCCGGTCTCCGCCCCGTAACGGCTGACGAGCTTCGCCCGCGCGGCCTTGGCGTTGAAGGCGGGGGTGGCAGGATCAACCGAGTCCCTGACGAGGCTCATCTCCCATTCGAGCTTCGGGTCGATGATCGAGCGCTGGATCAGCCTTTGCCTGCCGTCCGGCCCCTCGAGCCATTCGAAGCGGCGCTTGCCATCGGGGTTGCGCAGCAGGGCGAGGTTGTGGCCCTCGGGCGGAGCCGCCGGCCCGCTGGTGCGCAGCGTGGGGTAGGCGTCAGCCGTGCCGTGGCAGTCCTTGCAGGTAATCTCGATTGCGTTGGCGACTTCGCCATAGATCAGGCCGTTGCCGTGGCTGTCCTGCTCGAAGTGGCAATCGGCGCATTGCATGCCCTTTTCGGCGTGGATGTCCATCAGGTGGACCGCCTTGCCGGGGTTGACACCGGGGGGCACGAACTTGCCCTCGCCCTCGCGGCGCCATTTCTCGGGGTCATCGGGGTCGACGATTGCGCCGTCGGCATCGAGCAGATTGCCCTCGCGGTCGCGCTTGAAGATTGCGCGGAAGTTCCAGCCGTGGCCGTGGTAGTCGGCGAACTGGGTGTCCTTGAGCTGCGGGTTCAGGTCATAGACGTTGCGCAGGAAATCAAGGTCGGCCCAGTTGCCCTTGGGCGCTGCGCCTTCGGGGTTGCGGTCGGTGATCGCGCGGACTTCCTCGGCGGTGGGGTATTTCTGCTGCTTGGGCCACATGAAGGGCGCGTCGCTTTCGTAGTCCCACATGGTGTAGCCGAGGAAGGAATTCAGGAAGATGTTGGGCTGATGCATGTGGCAGTTCATGCACTGGCTGGTCGGGATCGCGCGGGTGAAGACGTGCTGGAGCGGGTGGCCGCTTTCCTTGACCTCGCCGCTGGCGGTGCGCAGCGCGCCGTCATCGGAATGATCGTCATGCCCCGGTTCCTTCACCCCGCCGTGGCCGCCATGCCCGTCATCATAGCCCGCCGCGTGCGCGATCTTCTCGGCGATGGTGGGATCGGCGGTGATGCTCTGCCCGTCGCGCCCGTATTGCGCATAGGTCAGCGAGTGGCGCGGCTCGCGGTCATTGGCGTAGACCACGTGGCAGGAGGCGCAGCCCGAGTGGCGGTAGTCGCCCGGCTGGTCATTGGTGCCCATGAACCAGGTGAAGGGATCGTTGAGGCGGGTCTTGTGGATGTTGAGCGCCGGGATCGCGACGCGCAATCCGGTGCCCGGGCCGCGGTTCGACTGCTTGAGGTCAGGCCGCCCGGGCTCTTCCAGCCGCTGGATCGAGCCGCTCGGATTGGGCAGGCCGATTTCGGGGAACTGCGAGTTGATCGTCCGCCCCCCGCGCTCGAACACGCGGAACACGTCGCCCGGCGGGATGACGTGCCAGGTGGGCAGCGGATACATCTCGGCGAGCACGCCGCGCGCGACCTGATCCTCGGAGAGCTTGCCCCCCGGCCCGGCGCCCGGCGTGGTGATCTTCGCGGGCAGGCCATCGCGGGTGTAAGCCTCGCCCAGCAGGTAGTTCTTGAAGGGCAGGATCCCGTTATTGTAGCTCGCCCCGCCCCACAACATCGCGCCGGTCGCCATGATCGAGCGTTCCGCGCTCTCGATCGACTGGATGTGGCACGCCCCGCAGGCATCGCGCGCCACGCGATAGTCCGAGGGGTTGATGAACTTCACGAACTCCGGCGATTCCTGATTGAGCAGCGCATAGGAGCGCTTGGGGTTCGCCGAGGAGGGGAAGTGCCAGGACTTGGGGTACTTGGGCAGCACATGCGCCGCATCGCGCGCGGCGACATAGTCGGGGTGATCGTGCGGCAGTTCGGAATTGCCGCGCACGCTGACATTGCCGCCGTGGCAGTCGGTGCAGCCGAGCCGCACTGCGGGGCTGACATGCATCGTCGGCGCGTCGGTCTTGACGTGGCAGGTCAGGCAGCCTTCGGACTTGGCGTCCATATCCGCCACCGATTGCCGCTGCGGCGCGGGCGGGGCGATGACCAGCGAGTAGTCGCGCTTGACCGGCTTCTCCTTGTCGGACGCCATCGGGCTGCCCGCAAACAGGGTCACGGCCAGCACCAGCGCCGCGAGAGTCAGCGCAAGGTGGCGGGCGAAAGGCTGGGTGAGCGCGCGCATCAGTAGGTCAGCACCACGTTGGCGAGGATCGAGACGAATTCCTGTCCGCCGCTGCGGGAGGTGAACAGGTCGCGGAAACCGTCACCCGCCAGCAGCGTCGCGGCCGAGAGGCGGAAGACGAGGTTCTGGTTGGCATGCGGCCGCCAGATCGCCGAGGCCGAAAGGTCGAAGCCGATCTCCTTGGGGATCGAGCCTTCGTTTCTCAGCACCTGCAGCACCGAGGTATCCTCGAACCACAGGTGGTTGGCGTTGGCGGTGAGGCGAAACTCCGGCGTCAGATCGAAATCCGCGCCTGCGCCGAGCAGCATCAGGCCGGGGTTGTTGAAATTGCTCTGCCCCTGCTCCTTGGAGGAGCGCAGCGAATTGAGCATTCCGTTACGCCCGTTGACGCTGATGACGCGCCCGCCGCCGGCGAAGGGGATGGTCTGGCGGATCCAGTAGGAGGTGTCCGCGCCCGCGAAGACGGGGTTCTCGAAGATCGCGTCAAACCCGCCTTCAGTGTCGTCATAGGGATCGGAATCGCCGCTGGCATAGGCGGCCGAGAGGCGGAAGCGCATCCAGTCGCGGTCATAGCTCGCTTCGAGGGCGGCGAACTGCGCGTTGATGTCGGCGGGGCGGTCGGTGAGGAAGGAATTCCGGTCCTCGCCCAGCGCCCAGTAGAAACTGCCCGTCAGGTTCACCCGGCCAATGCGGCCGTCGAGGTTATAGCCGAGATAGACAACATCGTATTCGCGGCCCCGCAGCGTGCCCAGCAAGGCCGGGCGCACCGGGAAGCCGTTGTCGTCGATCTCGATGTCGTCCGCCTCGCGGTTCCGGTTGTAGACCAACGTGATCTGGCTGGTCAGCGCGGGGATCAGGAAATCCTGCCGGTAGGCGTTGGCGACGAAGACGAAGTCGTCGCGCGGGGCCTGCGTGACGTCGTTGAGACCCGAGTTGGTGTCCTTCTCCAGCCGCCAGAAGGCGCCGAGATTGAACTGGAAGCGGTTGTTGTCGCGCGATCCGAACAGGCGCACGCCCAACTGCTGGTCGTTGAACAGGAAGCCGCGGAAGTCCGACTGGAACGGCTGGATGCCCGCACGGATCGAGATGAAATCGAACCGGTCATTGTCGAACTTGCTGAAGTGGTAATCGACGAAGGCTTCCTGCACCCCGAGGAAGTGGTCCAAGCGGTGCGAGGGGCGCGAGGGTTCCACGAAAAGCACGCGCCGCTCGGGCACATCGACATAGTTGACGTTGTAGGCCAGCGTCAGGCGGTATTCGATCGCGGGCGGCTTGAAGGTGGTCGAACCCTTCAGCAGCGCGAAACCGGCGATGAAGGTCTGGCTGAAGACCTGGCTGAAGTCATTGCCGAACACGTCGTTGCGGTCCGGGTCCTCGGTGGTCTGGACGCCGACGGGGATGGGGAAGGTGCGCGGTTCGTAGACAGAGTCGGAGATCAGGTTGGCGACGAAGAACCAGTCGTCCTCCTTGATCGGCAGCCATGGCACTTTCGCCCGGTCAATCGGCCGGTCGCCCTTCAGCGTGTTCTGGTTGTAGGGATCGAGGAGGTTCTCCTTGACGAGGCCAAGGCTCTGGATCAGCCGCCAGCGATCGGGGATCGGCACCTGCTCGGTGGGGAAGGCCTGCGGCGGCGGAGCACGCACGGCACCTTCGTTGTTCTGCTCGATGCGTTCAGGCAGCGGCGCGGTGTAGCCCGGGCGCTCGCGGCCCTCGATGATGCCGGGGTCGACGGGGGGGACATCCCGCTCCCAGTCCTGCGGCTGGGCCTGCTCGCCCGGCGGCGCCGTCTGCAGCTGCACCTCTTCCGGCGGAGCGGCTTGCAGCAGCAACAGGGCGGGGAGCAGCGGCGTCATCTACAGCCCCTGACACACGTTCTGTTCGCTGCTGCCGATGAACGGCGCGAAGGGACAGCCGACATAGCGCAGCCGCACCTGACGGCTGCCGACCTGTACCACGACCCGGTCGGAACGGATCGCGGCGGGCGCATTGCCAAGGCCTCCCCCGGCGCGCGCGGCGCCGTTGTTGAGGCCGAGGAAGCTGATCATGTCGTCCTGATCGATCCCGTCACCCGACACGCCGATGGCGCCGACCAGCACATTGCCGCGATAGACGGGCACGGAGCCGGGGAAGATCTGGATGCCGTTCGCCAGCCGCGGCGTGCCGCCCGCGGTGTTCGGCAATCCGGTGCAGGCGCGCGGGGTATCGGTGCCGCTCGCGCCGGTGACGAAGCCGAGATGCTGCGCAAGGTTGCCGACAATCAGCGCCGATTGCAGCCCGGTCGAGAAGGGGCTGAACTGCTGGATCGGGCGCGAGAAGGGCCCGTTGGGTTGGCCCACCTCGCCATCGGGGAAATAGGGCCGCGAGAGGTCGCCGTGCCCGCGATTGGAGTAAGCGGTGCCCCCGGTCAGCGCGGTCGCATCGCCGAGGAAGGTCCGCAGACGGGTGACGAATTGCGGCACCTCGCCGCTAGCACCGGACAGGTCGGCGGCGGCGAAAGACCCGGAGAAGAAGTTGGCGGTCCGCGCCTTTTGCAGACTGACATCGATCCCGAAGATCGGCGCATCGGGCGAGCGGACGATGCCGAGCACCTGCCCTCGCGTGTCGACGAGGCTGATCGTCACCTGCGCGCGGCTGTCCAAAGGCTGGCGGATCTGCGCCCGCGCGCTGCTCATCACCGCGAAGGCTTCCTCGAGGATCGCGCGCGATTCTGTGGCGGTGAGCGGGCTCGCGACGTCCCCCGCATCGGTCGCGCCCCGAACGGGGTAGCGGTTCGCGCCTGCGCCGTTGGTGAGCACGAAGGCATCGCGATTGGCGAACTCCGCCGGGGTCGAGGCGCGCACGCCCGAGGCTTCGGTGCCGTAGGTCGCGCCCGCCAGCAGGCCTGCGCCGGTGTAATAGCCGATGACCGGCACCAGCGCGCCCGCCGTGCCCGCGAAGCTCGCGCCTGCGACAGCGCTCAGTTGCGGGTACTCGATATCGGTGTAGCGCAGCGAGGTTCCGTCGGCGGTGATGCGGTCGGCGCGGATGCTGACGGGCGCCTCGAAGCCGACCGTGCCGGCGAGCGCGATGGCCTCGTCGACGTCGGTGTCGCGGTCGAGGACGTTGAGATCGAAGCCGTAAGTGCCGTCGGCGATCACCCCAATCCCGCCGACGACCACGCCGTTCTGGTAGAGCGGGAAGCCGCCCGGGTCAGCGGCGAGGCCGAGTGGCGACCGCTTGGGGCCGATCAGCCCGTCGCTCGCCCGCGCGGCGAGGTCGGAGCAGGGGAGCTGGCTGAACTGCACCCCGAACAGCGGGCCGCTTTCGAGCCCGGCGGTGGTGGGAGCGGGGGGGAAATGCTCCTGCACGATGAAGCTTGCGGTGCGGCTCGAAAAGGCATTGCCGCCGCTCGACAGGTAGGCGCCGGTGATCGCCTTGGCGATGGCGGCGCCCGCGCTGGGGATGGTGAGCCCCTGCGCATCGCGGCTGGTGCCGTCGGAGGCCGCCGGAATGCGCGCGGTCGCGGCGGCGCCCGGCATGGCAAACACGCCGAGCACATTGCCGACCCGATCGGTCACCGCGATGGTCGCGGCCACGCCCCGCCCGCGCGCCTCGGCGGCGGCTTGGGCGATGATCGTGCCGACCTCGGCGCTCGAGAGGCTTTCGGCGGCGGGGACGGAGAAGACCTGTCCGGCAGGCGGCGGGGTGGGTGTCGGGGTCGGCGCGGTGCCGCCCGTTGCCCCGCCATTGGTCGAAGGCCCATCGCCCCCGCAGGAGGCGAGCACCAGCGCGCTCGCTGTCAGCCAGAAGGTGCCGGTCCCCCCGCGCATCGCTATTTCAGCCGCCCGATCGCACCGGCCGCCGCCTTCAATGCGGCGCGGAAATCGGCGGGGCGGTAGGCGTTGGGCTCCTCGACCGCCTTGTAGGCCCGGGCGATATCGCCGCGGATTCCGGCGGCAGCGCCCTGCGTCACCTGCCCCTCGCGGACCAGCGCATTGAGCAGCGTATCGACCGCCATCACCGCCTGAACCGAGCCGGCATAGTCGGTGAAACGCGGCGCGGTCGCCTCGCCGGAGATGATCGCGATCACCCGGAAAATGTCGGCATCGCCATAGGAACGACCCGCCAACGAGTCGGCAAGCGCCCCTGCACGAACCGACAACGTCTGCGCAGCGGCAATCGCTTCGGGCGGGCCTGATCCGAACGCCTTGTGGAAGTCGCGCGCGGCGGTCTGGAACTTCGCTGCCTCGCCCGGCACCAGCGCGCCTGCGACCGCCGAGAGCATGATCATGTTCTCGTCATTGAAGGGCGGGTTGCCGAAGGGGATCGGGCGGCCGGGGTTGGTCTCGAAGGTCAGCTTGCGCTGCGGGCCATCGGCGATGGTGCGGTGGCACGAGTGGCAATCGAGGAAATAGAACTGCGGAAAGGCGCCCTCGTAGGCGAACTTGGGCTGGGCGAAGAGGCTGGTCGAGCGCCGCACTGCCTCGGCCTGCCCCACCGCCCAGAACCGCACCGAGCTGGGCGAGCCTTTGCGGGCGACATAATCCCCGTCGATCTGGTGGTGCTGCTGGAGCGCGCTGAACAGGTCGAGCTCGAACGACACGCGCGGGTGGCCCGCGGCCATCATCGCGTGGGTCACGAACTGCCCGGGCTTGGACGAGCCGTAGTGGCAATCGAGGCACACCCCCGCGCGTGCCCGGGGGTTGTCGAGCGGGGTGAGGCCTGCGGCGATGTTCGAGGCGTGGGTCGCGGGGAGCGCGTAGTGTTCGGCGAGCCAGGTGCCGCCCGATGCGCCGTGGCAGCTCTCGCACCCGACACCGTCGGTCAGCGTGAACTTCGCGCCGCGCTGGCCCGCAGGCGCGTTGGTCGCATGGCAGCCGAGGCAGGCGGGCGCGCTCTGGGCGTTGCCGAGCCCGAGGCTCGCCGCGATTTGCTGGCCCCTGCGGCCGCCGAGCACGGCATAGGCGCGGCTGTGCGCACCGGAGGGTGAGGAGGGTTCCTGCCAAGTCGCGATCTCGTCCTGACGGACCACCGCACCATTGCCCTCCGCGCGGCCGTGGCAGGTCGATCCGGCGCAGGTCGCCACGCCCTCGAAGGTGCCGCCGCCGAGCGCGGTCGAGACTGGGTAGAGCGCCGCCAGCGCCAGCACGGCGGCAATACGGACAGCAGCAGGCCGCAGCGTCCGGCCAAACACCCGACCCGCGATTCCATCCGCCAAGAAAAGTTTCATCCCATCCCCCCCGAGATGCCCGTCACCCGGTCTGCCTAGAGCCTCGCTCGGCGCCCAAGGCGCCCCCGCGCCGCGACCACTGTTTCTTCGCAAAGCCCGTAACGCGCCGCGTGCCGATTCCCCCCGTCAGGCCGACCCCTTCGCCCTTGTCACAAGCTTGGGGCCGCGATGCAACAGGCAATCATCAGGCGACCGCCCGCCGATCAGCCTCCGGTCGCCTCGCCCGCTTCCTCGAGGCTCGCGGCGAGCGCTTCGAGCTGCACCGTGCAGCCCTTGGCGATCAGCGCTTCGCCGAGCGCATCGGGCGCTTCGAACTCGCCTTCGAGCAGTGCAAAGGTGATCTGCGCGCTGGTGACATTGTCCGGCCCTGTGATGGTATAGGGCGCGCCCTCGACGATCGGCAGGCGCGCCGGATCGAGCGCGGCGACCGTCACGGTGTCGTCAAACGTCACATCGACCGCCGCGCCGTTCTCGCGATTGAACATCCGGTAGGTGCTGGTGCCGGGCGAACCGGGGCGCCACAGCCGGACAGTCGCGAAGTCATAGAGACACACCGTGCCCGAGCGGGTGACATCGACATACCACAGGCTGGGGTTGGTGGGATTGCCCTCGGCCTCGCCGCGCACTGCCCCGGTGCGCACGCGGGTGGCGGCGCGCTTGCGGGTGAGCGAGGCGAAGCGGTCGGCGGCGACCTGCGGGCGGTCACCGATGCGGAAGGTGCCTGCGCCCTTGATGACGCGGGTGCCTTGCGCGGTCAGCACGGTGATGACATCGCCTGCCTTCAGGGTGATGGTGGCGTTGTCGTCAACCTTGGCGCCGACGGGATAGCGGGTGGCGGACGGCCCGGTGGACTTGACCACCACCCCTGCCATCGCCGCCGCCGGCAGCGCGAGCGCCGCCCCTGCCAGTGCCAGCGCGCGCAAACGCCGCTTGATGCTAATCGAGAACATAGGTTCCTCCCTCGCCTGTCGCTGCCATGCGCCGGGCAAGATTGCCCAACGCTGAATCATTGGGGTGGCGAGCCGCGATTTCCTTCGCCAGCGCGAGGGCTGCCGCAGGATCGCTGGCCGCCAGCGCGCTCGCCTCGGCGAGCGCCGCGCGGTCATCGGCCGGAAACTCGGGCGCAGGCTCGAACAGATCAACCGGCGTGGCCCGGCCGCGCAGCTGCACCCGGCCCATCTGCCGCCACCAATCGAGGCCCGAGGCCTCGGCGAATTCGCGGCTTGCCATGACGCTGGATTCGAGCGCCTTGTTGGCGGCCTCGAGCCGCGCGGCGGTGTTCATCGAATCCCCGAGGGCGGTGTACTGGATGCGCGTCGCCCCGCCGAAATTGCCGATCACCGCCTCGCCGAAGTGGAGGCCCACGCGGGTCTTGCCGATCTTGGGCAGATCCGGGTCCATCGCGGCAACCTCGGCGCGGAACGCCTCGCCCGCCTGCCACATCGCATAGCCCGCCCGCGCGGCGCGCAGGCCGTCGTCCGGGCGGCTGATCGGCGCGCCCCAGAAGGCAACCACCGCATCGCCCACGAACTTGTCGATCACCCCGCCATGGTCGAGCACCACCTGGCTGAGCAGGTCGAGATAGCGATTCAAGAGCTTCGCCACCATTTCCGGCGGGATCGCGTGGCTCATCTTGGTGAAGCCCTCAAGGTCGCTGAACAGCACGAAGATCTCGCGCTTCTCGCCGCCGAGACTGAGCAGTTCGGGCTTGTCGATGATCGCCTGGGCAATGTCGCGCGGGATGTATTTGCCCAGCGCCCCGGTGGCGAAATTGCGCTGCACCGCGCCCGATGCGCGCGCTGCCACCGTGACGGCCGTGAAGACGATGATCCAACCGATCAGCCAGCCGACTGCCGGCAATCCGTAGGTATCGACATCTTGAACCTGCAACCAGAACGGCATGCCCTGAAAGATCACCAGCTGCGCAATGCCGAACAGCGCCAGCCGCCGCGCGGGCCATTCGAGCAGCGCGCTCAGGGTCGCGATCACGACCACCAGAACCGCCATGGCCCACAGCACCCATGTCGGGATCGGTGTGAGAACGCGGTCATCGAGCATCTGCGCAATGATCTCGGCATGGACCGCGATTCCCGCCGGCACTTCGCCGTTGATCGAGGTGAAGGTGGTTTCGACCCGGTCATAGTCGACGATATCGCCGCCAATCAGGATGTATTTGCCGGCATATTGCTCTTTCAGGAAGGGCAGGATCTCCGGATCGGGATCGACGAAGAGGTCGATCTGGGCCGGAGGGAACAGCACCGAATCCTGATACATGGGCCGCCGGTAATCGATCGCGCCCTCGTACCCGGCAAAGGCGGCGGCGGGCTCGCCCGCCTCGGCCAGCATCACGCGGCCGAGCAGCGGCGGAATGCCCTTGTTGATCGTTGGCCACAGCCGGGTCGCGCCGAAGGTGTTGTCGAGCCGGATGCTGGCCGGCTGCGCCTTGCTGCCCTTCAGCTGCGCAATGAATTCTTCGAGATATTTCTGCTGTTCATACTCGATGTCGTCCGGGTTGGTCGCCTTGGCGGCATAGGCGACCGCGACCGGGGTCTTCATCGCCCGCAGCGCGGCGATCAGCTCCGCGTCCTCGTCCTGCGGCTGGTCGAACAGAATGTCGATCCCGATCGCTTTGGGCTCGAAAGTGTCGAGCGTGCGAAGGGTCTTGGCCAGCAGCCCCCGGTCGAGCGGCGAGCGTTTGCGCGCGGCGATCAGGGTCTGGTCGGTATAAACCACCAGCACCACCCGCTTGTCTTCCTCGACCAGGTCGGCGGAATAATAGGCCCGGAGGTCATAGAGCGCCCGCTCGGCCTCGCTGGTGAGCGGGGTGGGCTCGGACCCGACGGGCAGGACCCAGCTGTAGCGCGCGATGAAGATCGCGACGCACATGAGCATGAGGGTCAGGCCAAGCTGCACAGTGCCCGCCTCGCGGACATTGCGCCAGACCCGCGCCATCCGGGCCGATATCGCGGTGCCGGAGCGGGATTGCACGGTCTGGTCCATTGCCCCGCCCCCTCCGGTGCTCAGCGCGAGAGGCGCGCTGCGCCGTCGCCGACAATCGCGAAGGCCGACCAGTAGAACGGGTGCGATGTCTCGAGGTCGTCCATCAGCGCGGCTTGCGACATGCGCAGCGCCTCGGCCGTGCTGCGCCCATCCTCGGCGAACAGGCCGCCGACAAGGCGCCCCGTCGCGTTGAAATCGTCGGGCACCGGCCAGTGGCTGGCGAGGACCGTGCGCCCGCCCGCGCCGACGAAGGCGCGCACGAGGCCGTCGAGCGCGAATTCGCCGCCGCTGCGCACCCCCGCCTCGCGCGCCGCGCCAACTGTGGCGCTCCCCGCGGTGTCACAGGCCGAGAGGATCACGAGATCAGCGTCGATCCGCAAATCGAAGATCTCGGCGAAGCTCAGGAGTCCGTCGGAGGCCAAGCCGTCGGCAAAGCTGGTCAGCAGCGCCGGGCGCGGCGGGCAGCCGGGCTGGGGTGCGGTGACGAGGCCGTGGGTGGCGAAGTGGAGGATCCGGAACTCGGAAAGGTCGGGAAGCTCGGCGACGCCGGTGTCGGTGAAGGCCGCGCCGGTCAGCACCTGCGCGGTGCTGCCGAACTTGGCCGCGGCCCCGCGCAGCTCGTCAGCCTTGATCGGGTTCGCCCAGATATTGGGCGACCAGGTGCAGCGCTCGCCCGCTTCCAGCGCCGCGCGGGTGCGGGCTGCGCCGGGGCTGGCGATGCCAATCGGGGTGTTCTCCCCAAGCCCGAGATAGGCGCGCTTGCCATCGGAGGGCCGCGCCGCGCGCACGTCGCGGAATGCGGAAGGGCCGACCGAAGTGCTGATCTGCGTGCCCCGCCCGAGCCACTTGGTGCCGCGGAAGTCGTATTCGTCCCCGCCCGGGGCCTTCATCCGCGCCTGATAGGCAGCAACGCTCGCATCGTCGGTGACGAGCAGGTTGATCGGCAGCTTGAGCAGCGCGCCGTCGGGTTCGAACACCAGATGCTTCAGCCCCGGAAGCTCATCGGAGACGGGTGCGAACAGGCGCACATAAAGCTCGCGCGCCCGCACGATGTCGAAGGGATAGGTGAGCACCTGCCCGCCCTCGACCACCGCGATGCTCTCGCGGATCTGGCTGACGAGCCCATCGAGCTGCTTCGGCGTCGCATCGGCGCGCCACACCTTTGCGCGCTCGCGGGTGGCGTAGAGCACATAGGCATCGCTATCGAGCGTCACCAGCTTCACATAGGCCTCGCCCTCGCCCAGCACCGCCTGAAGGTCGGGAAGGCTGATCGCGTCGCCTGCAACCGCGCGGTAGCGGGGGTAGGCGGCAAGGCGCCCGAGCACTTCGGCCTGCTGCTGTTCGAGCTGTTCGAGCCGGGTGCGCCGCTCGGCGATCTGCTCGGCAAGGCCGGCATTCGCCTCGGGCAGGCTTTCAAGCTCGAGCAGCGAGACGCGGCTCTGCTCGATCCCGCGGCCCAGATTGGTGGCGGTGCGGAACAGCTGAGCGGCCTCGTCCGATCCTTCAGACAGCTCGCGGGCGAGCGCGGCCTGGGTCTGGGCGAGGCCGGGGCGCTGGAGCAGCTGGCTCGCCACAAACACATCACCCGCCGCTTCCGCCGTACCACTGCCGGCATTCTTGTCGGTCAGCAGCGCGAAATAGGGCGTCATCACCGAACGCAACGAGGGCAAGGGCCGCCCGTGCGCGTCGCCGATGATATCGCGGTAGATCGTCAGCGCCTCGTCGCGCCGACCGCTGCGGGCGTAGAGCCCCGCCAGCTGCGCGCGCGCGCTGCCGAGCGCGGGGGAATCCGGGTAGACGCCCTCGAGCAGCCCGATCGC
This sequence comes from Erythrobacteraceae bacterium, assembly GCA_027487015.1. GTDB lineage: Bacteria > Pseudomonadota > Alphaproteobacteria > Sphingomonadales > Sphingomonadaceae > Erythrobacter. The sequence goes on from JAIYEK010000265.1 coordinate 14,072, forward strand.
TTGTCTGTGGAGCCGCTCGGCCTCGGCGCTCTGACCGGCGCGTTCGGCGGTTTCGGCAAGCTCGCCCAGCACCTGCGCGCGCAGCCAAGCGGCCGAGACCACCCGGCCCCCGCGCACATCGGCAAAGGCGCGTTCCGCAGCGGCGAGCAGGGCAGACGCCTCGGGGAGCCGACCCAGTTGGCGCAGCGCGGCGGCCTTGAGGTAATCATGCTGGCCATCGAGCAGGCGCGCACGTTCCATTGGGGTGAGGCTGGTCGAATATTCCGCGGTGATCCGCCCGCTTTCGCTCGCCAGCTGGCCGGCGAGCGGTCCACCGATGGTGAGCGCGCGGACTTCGTCAGCCCCGCCAAACTCGCTGGCGAGCGGCGCATCGAGCAGCGCGAGCGCGCGGGTGGGCTGGCGCTGGTTGAGCGCGTCCATCGCCTCGTAATTGCGCTGCATCCGAGCGAGCACCGGGCTCGCTGAACTCGCCGCCCGGGCGGCGGCGAACAGCCGGCGGGCCTCGGTGAAGCTGCCGAGATTGGATTGCTGGAGCGCGGTGTTGAGCTGCGCCTCGGCCGCGCCGGGGCCTGACAGCGCTGCGGCTGACACCGCGAAGAATTCCGCCGCTGCGGCAAAATCACCCGCATTGCTGCGGCGGTAAGCCTCGACCAACGCCTGATCGGCGGAGATCGCTTCGGCCTGCTGGCGCGCGAAGGCAGCGGCATCAGTGGTGCTGGTGAGCGGGATTTCGACCGTGCCGGGCACCACCGTGTCGCTCGCCAGCGAGGCGAGGCCCAGTTCGAGCGCCTTTGCATAGGCGGTGAGGCCGGCTGCGGCATAGGTGCGGCCCGCACGGTTGCCGATCAGGAGGTCGGTCGCAAGCATGCTGCCGGCGCGCTTGCACCCGAGCCGCTCGACGGCGGGAAGGCCGGGGAGCGCTTGCCCTGCCTTGGCGGCATCACCGCGGCAATCGGCATCGGCGCCGGCAAAGCGCGCAGGCGCCGGAGCCTCGCCGCCCTTGGCCTTGACCACCCAGAGCGTGCCGACGGGCGCGGCGGCATCGCGGCAGACCACCGAATAGCGCCGGTCGAACAGCCCTGCGCCGGGCTCGGGCGGCAGGATCAGCGCCTCGCACAGCCCGTTGGAGCCGATCGGGAAGTTGTCGCGCAGCGCCAGGCTGGTGCGCGGTTCGGCGGCAAGGCCTACTCCAAGGCCCGCCATGGCAGCAAGCGACAAGGCTGTGCGCAACAGGTTCAAACGACGCGCCTTCATGTCACTTGTCTCCCGCAGGGGCAGCAGCCCCGCCGCCATAGACCGAGCTGTCGCCGCCGCTCGCCACCGGATCATCGACCAGCGGATCCTCGCTGATCAGCGCCGCTTCGGGCCGTTCGGGGAAGTCGATCCCGAAGAGCCCGTTCGCCTCGCCACGGATCGGCGGCGGCGGCATGGCGCCAATGACCAACGGCGGCCCCAATCTGGTCGGGTTGTTGATGTCCGGCGAGACCGGAGGCGTGTTGATGGTGAAGGTGCCCGGCACATAGGTGAGCGCGTAATTGTCGCCCGCGCTCAGCGTGCCCTGACGGATCACGAAGGTGCCGATGGTCTCGCCCGGATCGCGCACCAGGCTGCCGCGCAGCTGGTCGCCGTTGACCAGATCGCCGCTGGTGAGGAGGAACGTCAACAGCGGATCGGCCAGCCCCAGCGTCTTCGACTGGTTGTTGGCTGCCACGGTCAGCGGACGCGGGGTGATGGTGAGCACGCCGGGGGTGAAGGTCACCGCGTAGTTGGCGCCTGCGGTCAGCGTGCCGATGGTGATCGCCGAGGTGCCGACCCCTGCGGTCACGCCCGCCGCCGCGAGCGCGCCGGTGAGCTGGTCGCCGTTGACCAGCCCCTGCCCGCCGAGGGTAAAGGTCAGCGTAGGATTGGCATTGCCATAGACCCGCGAGAAGCTGCCCGCGGTGATCGTCAAGGGCCGCGGGGTGATGGTGAGAACGCCCGGATTGTAGGTCACCGCATAATTGGCGCTCGCCGCCAGCGTGCCTTGCGTGATCGCGGCCGTGCCGACGCCGGTCGTCACCCCGGCGTTGGTCGCCAGCGCGCCGGTCAGCTGGTCACCGTTGACGAGCCCTAGGCCGCCGACCGAGAAGGTCAGTGCGGGATTGGCATTGCCGTAAATCCGCGAAAAGCTGTCTGCGGTGATCGTGATCGGGCGCGGGGTAATGGCAAGGGTGCCGGCGTTGTAGGTCAGGGTGTAGTTGGCGCTCGCCGCCAGAGTGCCCTGCGTGATCCCGTAATTGCCGATGCCCGTGGTCAGCCCGGCGGTGGTCGCCAGCGCGCCAGTGAGCTGGTCGCCGTTGACGAGACCCTGCCCGCCGACCACGAAAGTCAGCGCCGGGTTGGCGTTGCCGTAAACCCGCGACAGATTGCTCGCGGTGACCGTGATCGGGCGCGGGGTGACCGCGAGGATGCCCGAAATGTAGGTCACGGTGTAGTTGGCGCCCGCAGCAAGCGTGCCTTGCGTGATCGCGTAATTGCCGATGCCTGTGGCCGGCCCAGCGGTGGTCGCCAGAGCGCCCGCCAGCTGGTCGCCATTGACGAGCCCCTGCCCGCCGACCGTGAAGGTCAGCGCCGGGTTGGCGTCACCGTAGATCCGCGACAGGTTGCTCGCGGTGATGGTGATCGGGCGCGGCGTGATCGAGAGGATGCCCGCATTGTAGGTCAGCGCATAATTGGCGCCTGCCGTCAGCGTGCCTTGGGTGATGGCATAGGTGCCGATGCCGCTCGCCGGCCCCGCGGTGGTCGCGAGCGTGCCTGTCAAAAGGTCGCCGTTCACCAGTCCCTGCCCGCCGACAACATAGGTCAGCGCCGGGTTGGCATTGCCGTAGATCCGCGTGAAGCTGTCCGCGTCGATGATGATCGGACGCGGCGTGATCGACAAGATACCCGCATTATAGGTCACCGCATAATTGGCGCTCGCCGCGAGGGTGCCCTGGGTGATCGCATAGTTGCCGATGCCCGTGGTGACGCCTGCGGCCGTCGTCAGCGCGCCGGTCAGCTGGTCGCCGTTGACGAGCCCCTGCCCGCCCACCACGAAGGTCAGCGCCGGGTTGCCGTTGCCGTAGATCCGCGAGAAGTCGCTCGCCGTGATGGTGATCGGGCGCGGGTCGACCGTCAGCTGCCCGCCGACGAAGGTCACCGCGTAATTGTTGCTGGCCACCAGCGTGCCTTGCGTGATCGCGTAATTGCCGATGCCGGAGGTGAGGCCGGCGGTGGTCGCAAGCGCGCCGCCCAGCTGGTCGCCGTTGACGAGGCCCTGTCCGCCGACAACGAAGGTCAACGCCGGGTTGGCGTTGCCATAGACCCGCGACAGATTGCTCGCGGTGATCGTGATCGGGCGCGGGGTCACGTTGAGGATGCCCGGCGCGAAGGTGAACTGGTAGCCCTGCGCGCTCACCAACGTGCCCTGCGCGACGTTGAGCGCATATTGCCCGATTGGCGAGGTGCCGTCCGCCGATGTCAGGAACTGTAGCGCTCCGGTCAGATCGGCGATGCTGTCGCCCGGCAGGAAGCCGGCGAAGCTTGCGGTGAAGCCCGCGTTGGCACTGCCGTAGAAGCGGGTCGCGTTGTCGGCCGTGACGTTCAGAACCGGCGTGATGCGGAAGGCCGCGAAGTTGCCGCCGGGGTTTAGCGCGTCATAGGCCGTTTCGGTCAGCACATTGTAGCGCCGCACGTAGTTGGCAAAGCTGCCGATCTGCGATCCGGTGGGGGTCGCGGCGAAGATGCCGTAATGGCCGCCGCCGGTCAGGATAAGGCCGGCATCGCCGTGGAGGTTGATGACCTCGCCATTGAGCGAAGCAAGGTCGATCGCGCGGCCCGTGCCCGATGCGGTCAGCACCCCGTCCGAAATGATCCCGATGTCGCTGCCGGCCGTGGTGCCGAAATTGCGCACGTCGATGCTGGCCGCGGAGATGTTCGCCAGCGTGATCGCGCCGGTCTGCCGCTGCGGATCGCTCCCGCCGTCGACCAGGCTGATGGTGACGTTGCCGGTCCCGCCGTTGATGCGCGTGCCCTGAGCCATGGTAATGACCGAGAGATCGGGCTGCGCCAGCGCCTGCGCGCCGCCGAGATTGGCGGTGAGGCCGATCCCGCCATCGGTCGCGGTGAGGTTGCCGTTGACGAGGATCGAGCGCGACGCGAACATATTGATCGACCGCCCGCCGACCCCGCCGGTCGCGCCGCCATCGCCCTGGATTGTCAGCGTCCCGCGCGAATCGAATTGCACTGCGGTGGCCGTCGGCCCCGTGCCGGTGCTGCCGATGATCCCGCCCGCGCCATAGCCCACCAGAATATCGCCGAAAGCAAATCCGGTCAGATCGCCCGTGACGTTGACGTTGCCGCCATCGGCGATGATCCGCGAGAACACGGGGTCGGGTTCGAGGACGTCGCCGATCGCGGTCGCATTGAGCCGCCCGAGATTGATGTTGCCGCCGCCGATATCTATGATGAAGGCGCCCGCCTCGTTGGCAAGCGCCGCCGGATCGGCGCCGCTCGCATCGGCGAACATCAGCAGGGTGGTGGCATTGACGTCTACGTCGCTGCCCGCGCTGACATCGAACCGTGCGATACCGCCGCTGGACGTGCCGCCGATCCCGGTGACTGCACTGCCGATCACGGTGATCGTGCTCGCATCAAGCGTGGCCGGTCCGTCCAGCTTGAGCTGTGCCACGCCGCCCGAGGCCGCGCCGCCGACTTGCCCGCTGAGCCCGAACGCGCGGCCCTGCGCGCTCACCAGCAGCTGGCCGATGTTGATCGATCCGCCCGTGGCAGCGAGCGTCGCGGGTCCGCCGCTCCCATTGCCGACCGTGCCGCCAAAGCCGCCGTCGCCGTCCGCGAGAACCGCGATATCGGCAGGGGCGCCCTGAGCTCCTACCGCGAGAGTCAGCCCGGTGTTGGTCAGCGTCAGCGAGGCCTCTCCGGCTTGCGCCGTGCCGCCGGTGCCGTTCGCCCCGCCGTCGCCGCCGCTTGCCGAAGCGCTGATGGTGAGTGGGCCGACCAGCGACAGGGTCGATCCGTCCGCGGTGACCTGCACCACTTGCCCGGTCGCGTTGCCGCCGGCGCCGTTCGCGTTGGTGGCAAGGCCGCCCACCGTCGTCTGCACGACCGAAAGTCTGCCGCCGGTGAGGCTGGTCGCGTTGAGCGTCATGTTGACAGCGTTGCCCGTCGCATCGCCGCCGGTCTGGGTGCCCTCGCCGCCGGTCACGGCGCTGTCGACCAGCAGGGCTGCGGACCCGCCGGAAAAGGCGATGGTCGCATTGTTGGCGTTGACGGTGGTCGTGGCGCCCGTGGCATTGCCGCCGCGCTGGCCGTTCCCGCCGTTTGCAATGACGGTCAGGTTCACAGGACCGGCAAGGTTGGCGACCGAATCGAGGACCTCGAACAGCACCGTGTCGCCGGTGGCGTTGCCGCCGTTGCCGGTTCCCGAACCGTTCCCGCCCTCCGCGCCCAAGGCGCCGCCGACGCTCTGGAGCGTGAGCGTGCCGTTGTTGACGACGCTGATGGTGCGCGCGCCGCCGGTGGCATCGCCGCCGGTGATGTTGAGCAAGGGGTCGGCCGAGCCGCCTGCCCGCGACAAGGTGGAAAGCGTCACCGCGCCAGCGACGAGCGTTCCGCCATCGACCCGCAGGCTGACGTCCCCGCCGCGCGCCGCGCCGCCGGTGCCGCCATCCACGCCGCTGTCGCCGCCGAGGCCGCGCGCGACCATGAACAGCGAGTCCGCAGCGCGTAGGGGATCGGCCAGAATATTGACCGGCAGGTTCACGGTCGCGCCCTGAACGGCGGAAACGAGGACCGACCCGCCCTGCCCGCGACCGCCGATGCCGTCGCCGCCCGTGGTGAGCGTGCCGATGCCCTCGGCGCTGAGCATGGCAAAACCAGCGGGCGAGACCGCCGAGGCGGCGGCCGGCACGTTGCGCTGAACTGTCAGTGTGTTGCTGGAACCGATGGCGCGCAGCTGCACGGTGCCGCCGGTGCCATCGCCGCCCTCGTGGATGGCAGCAACGCCGCCCCGCCCGATCGCCGCCATCTGCACCGAACCCAGCGAAATAGTGCCGCCGGAACTGCCGATGGCCTCGACTGACGCGAAGCCGCCCTGCCCGTTGCCCGCAGCAAACGCGGTCACACTACTGCCGCCGCGGCCATTGGCGAAGATCGATGCATGGCCGGTGATATTGACCGCGCCGGCCACGGTGGACGAGGTGGTGGCGACAAAGGCCGATCCGCCGCGGCCCTCGCCGCCCGCGCCATCGTCCGAAGAGCCGCCATTGCCGCTGGCCTCGACCAGAACGTTGCCGTTGATGGTCACGCTCACGCCGTTGCCGACAATGCTCGAGGTCCCGCCGCGGCCCGTCCCGCCGGTGCCCAGCGGGGAATCTCCGCCCGTGCCGTTCGCGCGCATCGAAAGGTTGCTCGCGACCAGCGTGCCGCCATCGCTGCCAACCACTTGGGTCTCGCCGCCTCGGCCGTCCCCGGCCGTCGCGCCCGCTCCGCCCGTGCCGTTGGCGGCGAGGCGGATCGTGCTCGCGACAACATCGCCGGCCCGCAGGCTCATCACGGCAAGTCCGCCCACGCCTTCTCCGCCATTGCCCGACGCAATGTCGGGACCGGAGAAACCGCTGCGTCCGCCAAACCCGTCGGCATTCACGTCGACCGCGCCAAGGCTTGCCTGCCCGGCCCCGAGCGAGCCGCTCTGACCAAACTGCGCAAGGCCGAGCTGGACCAGCCCGCCGAACCCGGTGCCGCCCTCGCCGCCCGTGAAGATGCCGCCGCCGGTGCCGCCGAAGCCGCCGATGCCGCTGCCGGAGGCTGTCACCCCGTTCACGGTCAGCCGGCCGTTGTCACGGCCCGCAAGCACAAAGATGCCGCCGTTGACGGCGTTGTCGGCCTGGTTTGGAAGGCCCGATTCCGCGCCAAACCCGTTCCCGCCCCGCCCGGGCCCGATCGATTGACCATCGGTGGCGCCGCCCACGCCGCCGAGACCTTCGGCAAACAGGATAGCCGACCCGGTTATCGTGAGCGTGCCGGTCTCCGACTGCGTGCCTTCGGCCTGAAGGAAGGCATTGCCCCCTTGCCCGAAGCCGCCATCCCCGCCGAATTCGAATTCGGCAGAGCCGCCCAAGCCGTTCGCCAGGATCGTCGCATTGCCATCGATGCTGATGAGCCCGATCCGCGCGTTCGCCCCGGCGAGGCCCGCAAGCCCGTTGCCGCCGGTCTGGCCTCCGCCGCCCGCGCCCGATGCGTCGGCTGCGAAATCGCCGGTGATCTCGATCGTGCCGCCGCCCTCGGTGACCACCGAGGCCCTGCCGCCGAGCCCGCGGCCGCCGGTGCCGCCCGCATTGGCTCCGCCCACGCCCGCCGCGGTGAGCTGCAGCCCGCCGCCGAGCGTGATCAGCCCGGATTCGAGGATCGAGACCGTCGCCTCGCCCGCATCGCCGACCGATCCGGTGCCCGACGCCGTTGCCGAGCCGCCCACGGCGCTCGCGTCGAGCAGCGCGGCCGTGCCGACCGTGATTGTCCCGCCGCCGTCGCGCACCGCGATGCGCGCATTGCCGCCATAGGCGTTCGAGAGGGTCGAATCGTTGGACAAGGTGCCCTGCGCGGCGATCGCATCGGCGAGAATATCGACCGACAGTCCGATGGCCACGCTCCCGCCCGCCCGCGCCCGCGCCTCGGCGGTGCCGCCGCGGGATTCCGCGCCGGTCACGAAATCGGGGAGCGTGCTGCCCAGCCCGCGCGCGCTGATGAGCGCCGAGCCCTTGATGTCGATGATCCCGCCATCGCCGCTGATCGCCGCGCTGCCAGCGCGCGCGAACCCGGCGATCTTGGCGCCCGTGTCCGCGCCTGCAATAGCATCGGCGCGCACCTGCGCCGAGCCGGACACCGTGAGCGTCCCGCCGCCAACGGACTCGATCAGCGCAGCGCCGCCGGTCGCATTGGCCACGTCGATCGCCTGAAGGAAAGAGCCGCTCGCCCCGTAATCACGCGCATCGACCAGCACATCGCCCGTGACGACGAGGTCATTGCCGTTGAGGTTGCTCAAGGTCGCGCTTTCGCGGCCGACCAGCAGCAGGTTGCCGGCAAAGCTGCTGTCGGCGCCGACAGAAGCGGCGGTGACCCGGTGCGTGCCAATTGCGAGCATGCTGCCCGTGACCGTGGCATCGGTGATGTCGATATCGGCGCGGACGTCGGTCAGTTCGCTGTTGTTATTGAACGTGGCGTTGATGCCGTCGCGGATCGAACCGCCGTCAACATTCCGGCCGGACACGTCGTAATTCGCCGCAAGGATGATCTCGCCATTGATCACGCCCGCGCTCTGCGCCGGATCGAAGCCGAGATTGCCGCGGAACAGCATGCTGATCGGATCCTGCGACGCGCGCGCGACCGCATAGATCATGTGGTTGTCGCCGACGCCTTGGCTCGTCGGGCCGCCGATGCTGCCGTCAAGCGTCATCACTTCGCCCGACGCCGCCGTGCCGACCGGCACCTCGATGTTGAACAGCCCGTTGTCGAAGGTGAGGTTCACCGCCTCGCCCGCGACATAGACGTGGCTGCCGTTGACCCGCGCCAGCCCAAGCATCTCAACATCGGCCGCGACCACCGCGAAGAACGCGTTCTCGGGCGTGGCAAGGATCTGCGCGCCGGGCTGAATCCGGATTCGCGCGGTCGAGCCTTGGGCGCCCACCAGTTCAAGCGGGGCGCCGAACTCGGAAAAGTCCCGGAAGCTCTCGTTGGTGCTCACATCGAGCGTCGTCAGCAACAGCTGCCCGACATCGAAGCTGGCGCTGCTGCCGACCAGAATGCCGGTGGGCGAATAGAAGGCGACGAACCCGCCGATCGAGGACGCGCCGTTCGCCTGAAAAATCTGCGAGATGACGGTGCCGTTGATGACCGCGACATTGCCGTTGGTGGACGGCAGGATGCGGTTGAGCACCGCGTAATTGCCCTGAACCTGCGAGTTCGCGTTGTTGTTGAAAAAGGCAAAGGCCCCGCTGGGCAGGAAGTCGAGCGCGTTGCCCGCGGCATCTTCCCGCGGGTTCCAGTCGATCACCGTGGTGTTGGTGAAGACCTCGACGGTGGTCTCGTTGGGGACGGTCTGATTGATCTGCGCCACCCCGAAGGTGACGGTGCCATCCGCTTGGATGCCCTGCGCCTGCGCGGGCGTACCGCCCAGCACCAGGCCGAGCGCCAGCGCCGCGCTGCCGCAGCCGATCAACAGGGATGTGCGCTTGGCTTTGGCTTGGCTCATCTCAAAATCTCCACGGGAACAGGCGGGCGGTGAGCGAGAACAGGAACCGGACATCGCCCCTTCTCTGGGCAAGGTCGGGCGTTTCGAGCGGGACGGCGATGAAGAAATCGCTCTGGATCCCGTGGCCCCATGACAGACGCAAACCACCGCCCGCTGACCACAGCTTGTCGGGGTTGCCGGCGACGCGGCTGGGATCTTCGTTCCAGACGAAGGCGAGGTCCGAGAAGATGTAGGGCTGCCAGGCCACGGCGTCGGCGGTGGACGGGCTCAATGAGCCGTACCGCAGCTCGAAGGAATTGAGGATGCCGCTATCGCCCAGCACCGCGCCCGGATCATAGCCGCGCCCGATCGAGAAGGACCCGGCGGCCAGCTCCTCGAAGGCGGGCAGCGCATCGCCGGTGATCTGCGCCTGGGTGGCGAGCGCGAGGGTCCACAGCGGCGTCGGGCGGAACTCGATGTCGGAGTCGAGCCGCAGCAGCAGCGGAGTGGGATCGGCCTCGATCCGGCTCGGCGGGGTCGCGCCGGCGAGGAGGCAGGCGAGCGGGTTGGGGCGGCAATCGGGGCTAGCCGAGAACACGTCGAGGCCCTGGCGCAGCTCAGCCCCGTAGCGCAGGCGCAGCCTCGGCTCGTAGGGCGAATAGCCGGCCGAGCGCTGCATCGAGCCCTGATCGGTCACCTCGCCCGACAGCCGCACATAGGCGATGCGCGCTCGGTCACGGGTCAGCCCGAAGCCGTTCAATGCCACGTCCTGATCGACATAGTCGAACCCGGCATCGGCATAGAGGCTGTTTACGCGGGAGCGGATCAGCGGGTAGCTGGCAAAGACGCTGGCGAAGATCGTCTCGGAATCGACGCTGAACCCGGCGATGCCGGTGGCGGGGTTGGTGGTGCTCCAGGTGAACTGGCCGCCAAGGCGCAGCCCCTCGCTGCCGACGCGGAAATCGTGGCCGAGCTGCACCGTCTGCTGCTCTTCGAAATCGAGCGTGGTGAACACCGCCAGCGAGGTGCGGTCACCCATCCCGGTGACGTCGTAGATTTCGCCGCGCAGCACCCCGCCGTAGGGCCCGATCGCGCGCGAGGCGAGGTTCTGGACGTTGAGGTCGACCATCGCGCGCTGGCGCAGCACCGCGACCTCGCCGACCAGATCGCCGGGCGCGCCGCCCGCCGCCGGACGCAGCGACAGGCGCACGTCGAGCCCCGGCAGGTCATCGGCCAGCAGCAGGTAGCGCTCGGCCCGGCTGATGTTGAAGACCTCTTCGGCGGTGAGCTTTTCGAGGTAACGGGCGACCAGCTGCTCCGATGCCCCCGCCTCGCCGCGCACGCGGACCGAGGTGAGGCGGCCAAACACCACCTTGAAGTCGGGGATGCCGTCGGCAAGGCTTTGCTCGGGGATCTCGACCGTGGCGAGATAGCCGTCGCGGCGCAGGATCGCGTTGGCCTCGGCGCGGATGTCGCACAGCACCGAAACCGGCAGCTCGCGGCCGACATAGTCGGCATAGGCGCGCTCGAGCGAGAGGCCGGGAACGCGGGCGAGACCGTCGAAAGCGGCGCCCTTCACGGTGAACTTGATCCCGGCATATTCGGGCCGGTCGAGCGCGCATGGCGGGCGTTCGAAATCGCCGTCGACGGTCAGCGTCGTGGTGCGCGCAGGCGGGCGCTCATCGGGGGGAACGAGA
>JAIYEK010000177.1 GCA_027487015.1 Erythrobacteraceae bacterium
AACGAAGCACTCGCAATCGCTGCGTAATTGATGGGCTAACGCCCTTCTTTTATTAGGCCAAAAAGCGCGGTTGGACCGAACCGGGCAACAGAATCGGATACCGGGCGTCCGGGGGTACGTAGCAACAGAAACCCCCACCTGATTTTTCACACATTCAGCGAGCGAAGCCGTTCACAAGCAGCGCGCCCGCCGCAGCGACAGGCCCGGCGAAAATCGCGAGCTGGCTTGCGCCTTCCTTGCCTCTGCCGTGCCGGAGCACGGCGTAGGTCGTCACGGCAAGGTAGATCAGCGAAAAGGCGAGGGCGGCGCGCTTCTGCGTTGCGCGGCATGCCAGCGCCGCTGAGGTCTCGCCCGGACAATCCCCGAGGTTCACGACCCCCAAGGTGAAAAAAGCCAGAAAGAAGCCGCCGATCAAGGCAAAGAAGAAGCCGGTCCCGAAGATTTCGCGCGGATTGCTCACGCAAGGGCAGGGCGGCTAGTCCCGCGCCGCGACTTGCCGCGCCCGCAACTCCGCCACTTCGCTCTCGAGCTTCAGGCAATCGAGGATCTTCGCGCCCGCCAGAAACACCGCGCCGGTCGTCGCCAGAAACAGCAGCTTGCCGCCGAAGCCGGGGTATTCGTGGAGATAGACCATCCCCCGCGCGCTCGACCCGAGGGCGAGGGCGTAGATGATCAGGAACGCCTCGAAGCGGTTCTTGATCACAAACAGCCTTCCCAGCTTGCGCAGCATAGCGACTCCCGGCCCTTGGGCGACTCCGCGGCAGGCTGAGTCGCTTTAACAATGGCGTAACCTTACGCCGCGGGCGGCGCGTCGCCAAATGCGTTAACCAAGCTGTGCCAGATCGAGCGCCTCAAGCAGGGCGAGGCGTGCCGCAATCACGCTGTCCGCAAGGACCCGCGTCCCGATATCGGACGGGTCGATCTGCAAAGGCCAATGCGCGGCGATGGTTGCCTCCAGAAGATCGGCCTTGGCCTCATTGAGGAGGAAGCGCGGGTCGACGTGCGCGGGATCGCACACCACCCGCAGGCGCAGGCAGGCCGGGCCGCCGCCATTGGCCATAGACTGGCGGACGTCCACCGGAATGACCTGCCGGATCGGGCCGTTGGTGGCGAGCATGTTCTCTACCCATCCCCATACTGCAGCGCTCTCGCGGCATTCCTCGGGCACGATCAACGCCATTTCGCCGCTCGGCAGCGTCAGCAGCTGCGCGTTGAACAGGTAGGTGCGGATCGCCTCCTGCAGCGACACGGCAGAGGAGGGAACCTCGACCACCTCCAATGCCGGGAAGGCGGCGCGAATTGCGTCATAGGCGCCCTGCTGGTCGGCGAAGGCCTCGGCGTGGGTGAACAGCACCCGGCCATTCGCCACCGCCACCACATCATTGTGGAAAGCGCCTGCCGCGATCGCCTCGGGGTTCTGTTCGATGAACACCGTTCGCGCCGGATCGAGGCCGTGGGCGCGGGCGACGAGGCGGCTGGCCTGCTCGTGCTGGCGCGCGGGAAAGCGGCCTCCGGGGCGGCCATAGACGAACACCTCGACGCCCGGCGCAGCGTGGCTTTCGCACAGCCGCATGTGGTTGGCCGCGCCCTCGTCGCCGAAGGTCGGCGGCACTGCATCGTGGACCGCGAAGTGCTTCGTGTCGCCAAAAGCGATGGCGAGCTGGCGCTTGGTGTCGGGCCATTCCTGCGCGCGGTGGAGCATTGTGACGAGGTTGGCGGGCGTCAGGTGGCAGCGCCGGTCGACGGTATCCGGCGCAGGCGAGACGGTCGCAGCGTTCGCGGTCCACATCGAGGAGGCCGACCAAGCCGCGGCGCGCAGCTGCGGCGGCTCGGTGCCATCCAAGGCAAGCGCCTGTGCGAGCGCGTGGTTGGGGCGGGGGAGCGGCAGCAGGAAGCCTTGCACCCCTAGCCGCGCGAGGTTCCCGCGCATCTTCGCCACCCCCTGGAGCGCCGCCGCGCGCGGATAGGACGGATCGCCCGCATGGCTCGCGCTGGCGATGTTCCCGAGGCTCAGCCCCGCATAATTGTGCGAGGGGCCGACGACCCCGTCAAAGTTAATTTCGGTGAGAGATGTGCCGCTTTGTTCCATGGCCGAATTCCTTAGACGACATGGGCCTCGTGTCCAATGTAGCCCTTGCGCCCATGGATATCCGCACCAAAGCATGCACCGCAATTGCGCGCCGGCTGATGAGGCCGCCCGAGGCGAAGATGGCCGATATCGGCACCTATGCCGAGTGGCGCGATGCTTCGCTCACGTCGAGCTGGCGGCACTTCTCGGACGAGGAGCTGCGCGGGCGCGATGTGCTCGATTTCGGCTGCGGGGCGGGGCAGCTGGCCTTCCTGTTCGCCTCCAAGGGCCTCGCCCGCTCGATTACCGGGGTGGATATCGACACTGCCGCGCTGGGCCGCGCGCAGGCTGAGCTCGCCGACCATCCCGAATGGCAGGCGACTTTGCGCTTCATCGAGGGCGATGTCGCCGGCCTGCCCCTCGCCGATGAAAGCGTCGATCTTGTCACTGCCTTCGATTGCATGGAGCACGTGATGGAGCCCGGCGCGATCCTCGCCGATTGGGCCCGCGTGCTGCGGCCGGGCGGGCGGGTGCTGCTCGAATGGTTCCCGTTCAAGGGCCCCTGGGGCCCGCATATGGAAGCGCTGATCCCGGTGCCCTGGTCGCATGTCCTGTTCGGCGAGAAGGCGATGTTCCGCACTGCCGCTGCGATCTATGACGACCCCGCCTTCGTCCCGCGCCACTGGGATCTGGCCGAAGATGGCCGCAAGAAGCCGAACAAGTGGACGCAATGGGAGAGCTTTGCCGAGCAGGCCTATGTCAACCAGCTCGATACCGCGACCTTCCGCAAGCTGGCCGAAGCGGCGGGCTTGGAGATTGTGCGGTTCGACCGGTCGGGCTTCGGGCGTTCGGGCCCCAAGAAGCTGGTGGGCGACGCGCTGATGGCGGTTCCGGGGCTGGGTGAATATGTGACCAGCTACACGGTGATTGCGCTCGAAAAGCCGCGCGCTTAACGCGCCACGCTCCACACCCTATCGCCCTCGCATACGTCGAGGAGGTCGGCACTCGCCGAATCGATCGCGATGCCGCCCTCCGCGTCGAGCACCCGCGCGCCGAAGCAGGCGCGGAAGGTGCCGAGGTGACCGGTGGCGAGGATCGCGCGCTCGCCTTCGCCCACATCGAGCCCGGTGACCGCGCATTCGCAGGCGTTCTTTACGCTGGTGACATGATCGGTGCGCGCGACCATCGTCGGCCCGCCGTCGAAGATGTCGACATAGCCCTCGGCGCGGAAGCCCTCGTCCTCGAGCATCCGCATCGCTGCGCGGCCTGTGGGGTGGGGCACGCCGATGACCGAGCGCGCGTCCTCGCTCAGCATGGCGATATAGACCGGGTGCTTGGGCATCAGGTCGGCGATGAACTGGTTGCCGTTGATCGCGTTGAAATAATCCGCGTCCTGGAAGCTCATCCCGAAGAAGCGGCCCGCGACCCCGTCCCAGAAGGGCGATCCGCCGCGCTCGTCGATGATGCCGCGCAGCTCGGCGAGGATGCGGTCGGCAAAGCGCTGGCGGTGCATTGCGATGAAGACATAGCGCGAGCGGGCGAGCAGCAGGCCGAGGCCCCCGGCGCGCTCGCCCGGGTGGAGGAACAGCCCGCCGACCTCGCTCGAGCCTTCCAGATCGGTGACGAGGCTGAGCAGCTCGGCGCGCACGGTGCGGTCGAGCTCCTGCGAATACTGGGTCAGCGTGTTGAGGCGGTAGGAATAGAACGGCCAGCGCTGGCCTACCTTGGTCATCAGCTGGCAGGTGCCGCGCACCGCGCCGGTGCGGGCGTTTTCGAGCACCAGCACGAACTGCTCGTCGGCGAGAGTGTCGTCCTCGCGCGCAAAGGCGGTCTCGGCGCGTTCAAGCTTGCCCTTCAGCGCCGCGCGGTCCGGCGGGAGGTTGGTGAAGCCCCCGCCGGTGAGCTTGGCCATTTCGTAGAGCGCCTCGAGATCGGCGGGGCGCGCGGCGCGCAGGCGGAAGGTCACGATAGGGCTCCTTGAGCGAGACGCTCGATGACGCGGGCGGACAGCGCCGCGCGGGTCGCAAGGCTGGGAACGATGAGGTATTCATCCGGACTGTGGATCGCGCCGCCGCATACCCCCATGGTGTCGACCACGGGGACCCCGCAGGCGGCGATATTGTTGCCGTCGCACACCCCGCCGGAGGATTGCCAGCGGACGTCTTGTCCGAGCTCGGCGCCGCATTGGCGGACGAGGTCGAACAGTTGTTGCGCACGCGCATCCACCTTTTTGGGCGGGCGGGTGACGCCGCCGTGGCGGTGGGTGGCGATGTCATGCACGGTTTCAATGCTGCGCAGCAAAGCGTTGAGGCCGCTGTCGAAGGCCTCGGCCGCAGCCGTGCTTTTTGGCCGGACGTTGAAGCGCAGCACCGCGTGGTCGGGGACCACGTTGTTGGCCGCGCCGCCTTCGAGCTTGGCGGGGTTGATGGTGATCTCGTCGCTCTCGAGCGCCTTCAGCCGCAGGATCAGATCGGCCGCCGCGACGATGGCGTTGCGACCCTCATGCGGGTTACGGCCCGCGTGGGCGCTCTTGCCGGTGAAGGTGATCGAGTAGTTGCCGGTGCCGCCCCGTTCATGCGCCAGCGTGCCGTCGGGGAGCGCGGCGGGTTCATAGGTCAGGGCGGCAAGCTTGCCCGCCGCGAGCTCCGCGATCAGGCCTGCGCTGGCGAGCGAGCCGGTCTCCTCGTCGGAATTGATAAGGACATCATAGCCTAGCGCCGAGGCGTGGGCGCTCGCCTCGAAGGCCAGCAACGCGTGGAGCATTACCGCAATCCCGCCCTTCATGTCGGCCACCCCCGGCCCGTTGAGGGTCTCGCCGTCGAGCCAGGTCTGGCGCTGGAAAGGGTGATCGACGGGGAACACCGTGTCCATGTGCCCGGTCAGCAGGATCCGCCGGTTCGCCTGCGGGCGCACGCGGACCACGAGGTGCTGGCCGTGGGGCTTCTCGAACGCGCTGCCATCGGCGGCGATTGATGTCACGGGGGCGGGGTCGACCAGCTCGACGGTCCCGGGGAGCGCAGCGAAGGCCTCGGCCAGCATCGCAGCTTGTTCGGCAAGGCCGGCAAGGTTCGCGGTGCCGGTGTTGACCGCGCTCCACGCCTGCACCTGCGCCAGCATTGCGGCGGCATCGATCTTGCCTGAGGTCCCGTCCATCGCACTCCTCTAGCCGCGTGCGGGCGCGGGGCCAAGGCGTTGCAATCGGCTCTCCCCTTTGCCATAGGGCCAGCCGTCCTCTCCTCCCCGGGCCCGAACAACCCACGAGGACTTAAATGACTGACATGACCCCCCGCGCCGGCCTTTCCGTGGATGCCGGCCTCGCGAGTTTCCTCGAGCGCGACGTGCTGAGCCCGCTGGGCCGCGACGTGGACGCCTTCTGGCAGGGCTTTGCCGCGCTATTGGCCGACTTTACGCCCCGCAATCGCGCCCTACTCGCCAAGCGTGAGGCGCTGCAGGCGCAGATCGATGCATGGCACATCGAGCGCGCCGGCAAGCCCCACGACGCGGCGGCCTACAAGGCGTTCCTCGCCCAGATCGGCTACCTCGTCCCCGAGCCCGCTGACTTCCAGATCGGCACACAGAACGTCGACCCCGAAATCGCCACGATGGCCGGCCCGCAGCTGGTGGTGCCGATCCTCAACGCCCGCTTCCTGCTCAATGCGGCGAATGCGCGCTGGGGGAGCCTTTACGATGCCTTCTACGGCACCGATGCGCTTGGTGCTCCGGCTCCAACTCCGGGCGGCTATGACAAGGCGCGAGGGCAGGCGGTGATTGCCCGGGTGCGGGGTTTTCTTGATGAAACACTTCCGCTGGCAGGCGGAAAAAGCTGGCATCAACTTGCCTCACGCGAGGAAATCCAACTTGCCGACCCGGGGCAGCTTGTTGGACATTCTGAGAAGGGTTTGCTGTTCAAAAACAATGGCCTTCACATCGAAGTCATCTTCGATCCGAACACACCCGTCGGCGCTGACGATCCGGCGAGGATTTCCGACGTGGTGATCGAATCCGCGCTCACCACCATCGCGGATTGCGAAGATTCGGTCGCGGCGGTCGATGCCGAGGACAAGCTGCTCGCCTACACCAACTGGCTCGGCATCATCCGCGGCGACCTGTCGGAGAGCTTCGATAAGGGCGGCAAGACTCTCACCCGCACGCTGGCGGGAGACAAGACCTATACGGCTGACGACGGCGCGACGCAGACCCTCAAGGGCCGCAGCCTGATGTTCGTGCGCAATGTCGGCCACCTGATGACCAACCCCGCGATCCGCCTGCCCGATGGCAGCGAGATCCCCGAGGGCATCATGGACGCGGTCTTCACCTCCGCGATCTCCACGCTCGACGTCGAGGGCCACGGCAAATTCGGCAACTCGCGCTGCGGGTCGATCTACATCGTGAAGCCCAAGATGCACGGGCCGGAAGAATGCGCCTTTACCAATGATCTGTTCGACGCGGTGGAAGACCTGCTCGGCCTCGCGCGCCACACCATCAAGGTCGGCGTGATGGACGAGGAACGCCGCACCTCGGCCAACCTCGCCGCCTGCATCCACGCGGTGAAGGACCGCATCGTCTTCATCAACACCGGCTTCCTCGACCGCACCGGGGACGAAATCCACACTTCGATGCGCGCTGGGCCGATGCTGCGCAAGGGCGCGATGAAGGGCTCCGACTGGCTCAAGGCCTA
>JAIYEK010000350.1 GCA_027487015.1 Erythrobacteraceae bacterium
CAGCGCAAAACCTGCTCCTGCCGTGGCGTCAAAGTCGGCGCGTCCGCATTACCAGTTTGACCGGTGGAACCCGGATATGGTGGGACGAAACTTCCGTTAATCACACTGACAATGGCAATCTTGAGCTTTTCTACCGACATTGTCTTGCTGAGTACCGCAACCGCACCCGAGCGAAGAGCCGCTGCTGCTGTGCCTTCAGTCGCCACGCCCGTAAGGAGCAGAACTGGACGGGGTTCTTGTGCAGCAACTATCCGCCTGAGGCCGGTAAGTCCGTCCATGCCGGGGATCTGGTAATCAAGCAGGACGAGATCAAACGGGCCCTCATGGGCGATCCCGACCAGCGCTTCGTCAACGGTCGAAGCAAGTTCGACCGTAAACTCCTCGTCAGCCTCAAGGTAGGCCTTGAGTGCGTCCCTGAGAAGATCGTGATCATCGGCGAATAGGATCCGCATTTATGCCTCCTCGACTCTCGTATCGTTGAGCAGGCGAATAAGCGCCTGATTAAGGCTGCTGGATATAGCTGACTTTGTGACGCGTTCGTCGAAGAGAGAGGGGGGCACGTCCATTTCGACTTCGTGCAGAGCGGTGCACAGCAGGATGGGCAAAGACGGCCATGCGTCACGAATTCGCGCCGCCAATTGCGCGCCGTTCATTTCCGGCATGTCGTAATCAACAATAACGGCGTCCCAGCCGACTGGGTCGGCTTCAAGCTCTTGGAGGGCTTGACGCGGAGAAGAAATTGCAATCGCGGCCGCCCCTAACTTGCGTACCTCCGTTGAGATGAGATCGAGGACCGACGGATTGTCATCGACAATCAGGATTTTTGTCCCCGCAAGCGCGCGTTGAGGACTGACTTCCTCGACGGCGCGGTGGTCCAGGGGAAGGGTGGCGAGCGGCCAGACAACTTGGAACGTAGTTCCGTCTCTCCCGCTTTTGACGTGGATTGAACCTCCCGCCTCGGCGACCTTGCTTGACACGACGCTAAGGCCCAGACCTGTCCCATAAGACTTCGTTGTGTGGAATGGCTCGAAGATGCCCGCGAGGTCTTCAGATTCGATGCCGCAGCCGGTGTCTTGCACGGTGATCAGCGCACTTGGCAGCTCAGGCTTCTCGCCAACTATTGGCTTCGGAAGCTTTCGCGCCGGGTTGAGCGTTTCAAGGGTGACCTCGATTGACCCGGCACGATCAACAGGCAATGAATCGCGGGCGTTGTTACAAAGGTTCATCATCACGCGCAGGAATTCGGATTCCGCCGCTTTTAGCGCGATGCTTTCCTCTTTTGCCTTAAGCATGATGGAATGATAAGGCTTCAAGGTGACAGCGGTAAGCTCGATGACAGTCATAAGGGCCGACTTTGCATCAAGCGCACATGGCGGCCGCTTGGCAGCGTTTGGTGCGAGCACAGATTCAATCAGGCTGCTTGCCTGCTTAGCGGCGCCTTCGATCCGCTCGAGTTCAGGTGAGCCCGGCAAACTTTTGGCACGTAGCGTGGTTGCCGAGGCACCCATAACCGCGATGAAGTTCGCCAGATCGTGGGCCACGCCGGAAACTGCACGACCGATCATCTCCTTGCGCTCAGCCAGCAGAAGCCTTTCGCGTGCGCGAATGCGGTCCCTTGTCGCACGCTTGACATCTCCGACGTCGCGGGTGGTACATACCAGTCCGCCCGATGGGCTTTGCGCAAGCGTCACCTCCTGCTCGACGATGCTGCCGTCTCGGCGCACCCCACTCGCTTCTCCGCGCCAGCCGCCCACCGTGAATACCGACGGCATCGCAACTTGTTCAATCCGTTCGACCTCTTGTCTATTATAGAGGATCGACCAATGCCGTCCCACAAGCGCAGTGGCATCGCTATAGCCGAACATCGTGCAGTGGGCGCGATTCAAGTAAATGAAGAAGCCCTCCGCATCGGTGATCGCCACGCCATCCGAGGTCGCCTCGATCGCAGAGAACTGCTCCTCCAGCTTTCGCTGGTAAGCATCCCGCTGCCCCTCGAGATAACGACGCTCACTTGCGTCTCGTAGGATTGCGGCGTAGCCCGCTGGCTTGCCCGTTTCGGGATTGACCCAGAGCGTAAGTGAAAGCTCGACCGGGAGCAATCGCCCGTCGCGACAGAGAGCGGAGGTGGTTGTCGTCTTTCCCACAAGTCGCGACTGCCCCCCATCCGCTAGGCGCCGCATCCCCGCCAAGTGATTGGCCCTGTGAATTTCCGGAACGATGCGATGAAGGCTCTCGCCCATAATCTCATCTGCTTGCCAGCCAAACATCTTCGCGGCGCCATTATTCCAATAGATTACGCGGTTGTCGGGGTCGACAGCGACGAAGGCATCACTCGTCGCTTGGGCGATGAGGTGTGACAACCTCTCCTGATCCTGATGTTGCACGGATCCTAACTTGCCTTCCCGCTGACTGCCGAAAAATGATGCGCGTTTTTCTCATCCCAGTGACCAAAATGAAGATGACGCATCCCCATTCGTTCAGCTGTTAACATCTGGACCCACGTCGGCGTAGCCGGGCTTTTGATGCTGCGGCTACCTATCCAGACGGATATATACCAAAAGCGTCTTGGCTGATGTAGGCAAAAAACCGTATAATTGAGGCATCGCTTGTCAAGCGCAAGGAATGCGAGGCCACCTGCGGGTATCGTCTCGACCATGCGGCCACGACAGGATGCCGGCGTTCCACCAATCCCTGGCCGCACAGTATTCTCTTCGCTGCTCGATCCGGATCCAATCCCGAGCATAAGTGCGCAGGCTTATGATCTGGTCCCGCGTCAGGCGTTCGTCGAACATTACGCCGATTAAGAACGGGGCGCCCGGGCAGGAGACTTTCCGGACCCCGACAGCGAAGATTTCTGAGGTCCCGGCGCGCAGATACGCACTCGTACCAACCGAGAGTGGGCTCGCCGATGCGACAAGCGCGCCGAACCCCGAAAGATCGAGTAGCACGCAGTCGAAAGTATCATAAACACAGACGAGCTTTGCAGGAGCGGTCAGCGACATGCGCACTGATACACGGCGATCGGGCGTCGCGCCACCTCCAACCTCTTGACGGATGAAATTTCGTTCCATCAATGAGAATCCCGCTTGTTTGCCAGTGAGGATCGCTTTTTTACTTGAATAAATTGTGGAGGTATTGTCTTTCTTGACCGCCGTGTTGGGATCGAATTCGGTGGACCATGTTCTAATCGACATGCAATTCTCCGATGACGATACTTGCGGTCTGCCGATAATGATCGGGACCGTCTGCCGAACTTCCGGGTTGGTAGTGGTTTTACTGTGATGTCAGCATAGATATGGGAATTTGGGGGCTAATGCCGGTTTATCCCCTC
>JAIYEK010000293.1 GCA_027487015.1 Erythrobacteraceae bacterium
CGGGGCCTTGCCGAGGAAGCCGCGCGCGAGGCGCTGGCCGACTGGTTCATCGCCCAGGCCGGAGGCGCGGACGCCGCCGCCCGCGAGCGCCGCGCGCATCTGCGGCCCAATCTGCGGGGGGTCGCATGAACCGCAATGCCGCGCCCCTGCGGGCGGGGGGATCGCGAGTTGGCCAGATCAGGGGAGGAAACGGCTGGCAGATGATCCTCGCCGACCTTGCGCTGATCCTGTTCCTGCTGACGCTCTCCGCGTTGCCCGCCGCCGAGGCCGAGACCGGCCGCCAGCTCGCCGCGCGCGCGGCGCAGGAGAAGGCGGCGCGTGAAGAGGACACAAGGCCAAGGCCCGAGATCGCTGCCGCGCAGGCCCTGTTCCGCCCCGTTGCGGGCGGGCCGAGCCTTGGCGCATGGCTCAAGGCCCAGCCCGCCGATCCGCGCGCAACGTTGACGATCTTCGCGATCCACCCGGCCGGCGGCGAAGCTGCCGCCTTCGCCCACGCCGAAGCGCTCGCCGCCGAGGCGCGCGCGGCCGGGGCACGGGTGCGCACGATCATCGCTGCGGGCGGGGAGACGGAAATCTACGCCAGCCTCGCCTATGACGCCGAGGTTGCCGAACCGGCGGGGCGCTAACCCAGTTCGATCCGGTTACGCCCCTGCTGCTTGGCGCGGTAGAGCGCCGCATCGGCGCGGGCGAGCGCGCCGCGGGTGTCGGCATCCTCGGTGACTTCGGCGACCCCGCCCGAGAAGGTGATCTTGCCGAATGGCAGGCCGGTATCGCGGTTCATCAGCACCCGCGCCCCCAGCGCGCGGCGGATCGCGTCGAGCCGCGCCTTTGCGGCGTCCTTGCCGACCCCGGCGAACAGCAGCACGAATTCCTCCCCGCCATGGCGCGCGGTGAAGCAGGCCTCGCCCGCCATATCGGTGAGGGTCGCCGCCAGAGCGCACAGCACGCGGTCGCCAGCAGCGTGGCCGTGGCGGTCATTGACCTGCTTGAAGTGGTCGACGTCGCAGAAGGCGATGGTGAGCGGCGTTCCGGCGGCGCGGGCCTCGATCGCGGCGGCGGCCAGCTGCCGCTCGAAGGCGCGGCGGTTGGGCAGGCGGGTGAGGTGATCGACATCGGCCTCGGTGCGCGCCTCGGCGAGGTTGTCGCGCAGCCGGTCGATCTCGACCTCGCTGCGCGCCATCGCCGCTTCGACCTCCTCGATCCGCGCCAGCATCGCGCGCGACAGGTCGATCACCTGGGTGAGTTCCGCCGGCGCACCCAGCGCCTCGACCTGCGCGCCGATTGCGCCGCGATGATCGTGGGTCTCGCTCTGCGCATCGCGCGCGGTCTCGGCGAAACGCTCGAGCGTGTATTCGAGCTTTTCGGACAGCATCTCGAGTGCGGCGATATGGGTGTGCCCGTCAGGATCGAGCCGCGCCAGCGTGTCGAGCCAGCGCTGGTCGATCGGCTCGCCCGACGCCTCGCGCCGCACCAGCGCGGCGGCAAGTTCGGGCTGCGATCCCGACAGCGCGCCGCACACGGTCGCCATGTTGGCAGCGGTCACTTCGAGATCGTGGCGGGTGAAGAAATCGGTGATTCTCGCCAGCAGCGCGCGCCGCGCCTCAGCCGCGCGGGGGGCGGCATGCTGCGCGAGGCCGCCGGCCTTGGCGCGGGCACGGGCGGCACGGGAGAAACCGGAAGGCAGAGGCATGGCGGGCGGGTCGCGACTATCGTTGGTGGGCTTTGGCCGGAGCTTAGCGGCTTATGCTTAAGTGCCCGCCCGCCCGCACCTGGGGAGACTGCGTAGGGGAGCGTTTGGCATGGCCCTTGCTGCGTTGCGGCCATAGAAACCTTGCGCAAATCATGAGGAATATGATGCCATTCGAGACACTCCCTACCTCGTACACGGGGCGGCGGCGGGCCACGCTGGCTCTGCCGCTGCTGCTGCTTGGCGCTGGCGCTGGCTCTGCCCAGACCCTCCCGGCGAGCACCTCTCCCGCCGCGATCGACCGGGCGGTTGCCGCTTTCACGGGGTCGGCAATCGGCACCCCCGGCGGCGCGCGCATGGCGAGCGACCCGCGCCTCCAGCTTGCCCCTTGCGGCGGGGCGCTGGCGGTCAGCTGGCACACCCCGGCCCGCAATGCGGTCGCGGTCGAGTGCCCGGGGCCGACGGCGTGGCGCGTGTTCGTCGCCATCAGCCCTGCGCAAGGCGGAGCCGCGCGCCCGGCCACCCCTGCGGTCAAGCGCGGCGATGCGATCACGATCCTCGTGCGCGGGCGCGGCTTCTCGGTCCAGCAGCCGGGCGAGGCGATGGAGGCGGGCGCGGTCGGCGAGTGGATCGAGGTGCGCACCAGCCGCAAGGCGCAAGCCTTGCGCGCGCGCATCGAGAGGCCGGGCCTCGCGGTCGTCCCCGCCGGGTGAGCCCCGCGCAACACACCCCCTTAAACCTC
This sequence comes from Erythrobacteraceae bacterium, assembly GCA_027487015.1. GTDB lineage: Bacteria > Pseudomonadota > Alphaproteobacteria > Sphingomonadales > Sphingomonadaceae > Erythrobacter. Next base: position 2,430 of record JAIYEK010000293.1, read on the forward strand.
TCCGCCACCCGCCGTTCTCGGCCATAGCAACCGCACACCAAGGATAGAGCCCATGCCCTCCGTCGAACTGAGCAAATTGCCAGCCGTCAGCGCGCCCCGCGCCGTCGCCGCCGGCGAGCGCGCGCAGATCGAAGCGCGCACTACCCCCGCGCCTGCCGCCGGCACCGGCGCGGCTGCGTCCGGCGTCAGCCTCGAAGTCAGCACGCCGCTCGATCCGGCTGCCCCGCCGGTCGATGCCGAGCGCGTCCAGGCGATCAAGAACGCCCTGCGCGATGGCTCCTACCCGCTGGTGCCGACCAAGATCGCTGATGCGATGATCGCAGCGCAGGTCAGCCTCTC
>JAIYEK010000047.1 GCA_027487015.1 Erythrobacteraceae bacterium
CGGTCGCCTCGGCGAACTGGTTGATGCGCTCCTGGCTCATTTCGGCCCATTCGCTGGTGCCGATCACTTCGCCGACCTTCGCGGCCAAATCCTGCGGGTTCATCAGGGCTCCTCCTCTTGTGTGGGCGAGGGCTGCCCGATCCGGAGCCGCCATCGCTTGCCTTGCGCCGGGCTTCATGGCGCAACACAAGGGGGAGCGCAACGCCCCCGGCACTTGGCCGATCTATGCCGCTACGGCACCGCGCATCTGCCCGTCGACCGCAGCCTTGCGCGAGGCGCTGCGTTCGAGCAGCCCGCGGGCCGAATCGATGCGCAGGCAATAGGTGTTGAGCGCGATCTGCAGGCCCACCAGCATCAGCATCACCGGCTGGTAGGCGATCCCCTGGAACAGTGCGCCGACCAGATAGATCACCGTCCCCATCTGCAAGGCCGCGGCGAGCGGCGCGATCCAGCGGGTCGCCTCGTCCGCGTCGGCCTTCTTCCAGCGGCGCTGGACGCGCTCCATCTGCCACAGGCCGGTGAAGTGCAGCAGCAGCCACATGCCGAGCCCCGGCCAACCCTGTTCGCCCAGCATCTCGAACACCGAGGAGTGGTAGGCGCGCGCCTTGTCCTCGACCTCGGTATATTCGATCGTGGTGGTGTTCCCGTCGGTCTTCTTGACCGGCATGGTGTAGGTGAACTTGTTGGAGCGATAGGCATCGAACCCGCCGCCAAGCGGCTTGGTCTGGACATAGGACAAGGTCCAGTTCCACACCGCCACGCGGGTCGATGCGCTCTCGTCGCCGCCCGGTTCAGCGATGGTCGCCATGCGGTCGTAGTAGGATTGCGGCAGGAACGGCAGCGCGGTGAGGCCGAGCACGCCGGCCCCGGCGATGAACAGGATGCGCTGCTTGGAATAGCGCAGCAGCAGCACAGCCAGCGCGGCAATGCAGAGCAGACCCGTGCGCGCTTCGGTGCCGATCGGCACCAGCAGGCTGGAGAAGGTGAGCGCGGCCGCAAACACCGTCACCATCCAGTGCTTGGGGAAGATCGTGCCGTGCCGGACCAGCCACCACAGCAGCGGGATCAGCCCGATCGCCACGGTCGCAAGGGTCGAGCTTTCGTAGATCCCGCTATTGTCGTCGACGAAGAAATTGAGCTCGCCATAGCCGCCCCCGCCGGTCACCACCTTGAGGCCGGTGGCGATCACAATCATCGCCACGCTCAAGACCAGCGAGAGCGCGAGGCCCTCGATCCGGGCGCGGGTGGTGAGAGTGAGGGGGAGGAAAATGGCAAACAGCAGCGCCTTCCACACCCAGTCCCACTTGGTCTGCGCATCCATCGGGAAATCGGCATTGCCGGTGGTCCACCAGCAATAGAGCAGCAGGCACAGCATCAGCCCCTGCCGCATGGTGAAGCGCGCGCCCTCCTTGCGGTCGATCGCGAGCCATCCGCCAAAGGCCGCGGCAAAGGCGATCAGTGACAGCGGCAGGCTGGTGATGATCGAATAGCCGATCCGCTGGGGCGAGAGGATATCGATATAGATATAAAGCAGCACCCACAGGAACGGGCGCCTGAGGCCGAGCAGCATGACATAGGCGATGAAGACGAGGAAGAAGAGGTCCTTCACTGCGCCGCCTCGCCGGATTCACCCGTATCAGCCTCGGCGCCGCGCGAGCGGCGGGCGGCATTGCGGCCCGACACGCTCGCCGCCTTGCGGTTGCTGTCGGTCTCGGCCTTGATGCTGGCGATGAGAGGGTCCTCGTCGAGCCCGGCGCGCATTACCAGCCGCAGCATCGCAAAGGCGAGCAGGCCGTGTCCCAAGGCTAGGGCGAAGGTATCGATCATCGGTCAGACAGGATCCGCGCAGGAAGCATGGGTGAGCCTTACTCCCAGCCAGTTGACGCGGCGTTAAGCACGCGCGCGCTAGTAGACCGGCCATGACCCGCGTCCTCCACGTCCTCGATCATTCGCTGCCGCTCCACAGCGGCTACACTTTTCGCACACGCGCGATCCTGAAGGCGCAGCAGGGCCATGGGATCGAGGTGCGCGGGATCACCGGGCAGCGGCACAATCTGGAAGCCGCCGTCACCGCCCCGCGCGAGGAAGCCGACGGGCTCATCTTCCACCGCACCCCGGGCACGCCCGCAGGCCCGCCGCCGTTTCGCGAATTGGGCGAGATCGAGGCGCTGACAGCCGCGATTCTGAAGCTGGCCGATGAATGGCGCCCCGACATCATCCACGCCCACTCGCCCGCGCTCTGCGGCGCGGCGGCCGAGCGTGCGGCGCGCACGCTGGGCGTGCCCTTCGTCTACGAGATCCGTGCCTTCTGGGAGGATGCCGCGGTCGGCAACCTGTCGGGGACCGAGGGCAATCTCAAATACCGGCTGACCCGCGCGCTCGAAACCCGGGTGGCGCGCGCCGCGGATGCCTTGTTCACGATCTGCCACGGCCTCAAGGACGATTTGGCCGCGCGCGGCATTCCGGGAGCCCGCATCAATGTCATGCCCAACGGGGTCGACCTTGACCTCTTCGGCGATCCGCCCCCGCGCGACGAGGCGCTTGCGGGCGAACTCGGCATCGCGCCGGGCGCTCCGGTGATCGGCTATATCGGCAGCTTCTATGCCTATGAGGGCGTCGATGATCTGATTGCTGCCATGCCGCTCCTGCGCGCCTCCCACCCTGAGGCACGGCTGCTGCTGGTGGGGGCGGGGCCGATGGACGCCGCCTGGCGCGCCGCCGCTGCCGCGCTGCCCGAGCCCGAGGCCGTGATCTTCACCGGCCGCGTGCCGCACACCGCAGTCGAACGCTACTATTCGCTCGTCGACGTGCTCGCCTATCCGAGGAAGGCCCAGCGGCTCACCGATCTGGTCACGCCGCTCAAGCCTCTCGAAGCGATGGCGCAGCGCCGTCTGGTCGCGGCCTCCAGCGTCGGCGGGCACCGCGAGCTCATCACCGACGGCGAGACCGGCACGCTGTTCGCGCCCGATGATCCGGCGGCCTCGGCCGCAGCGCTCGCTCGCCTGCTCGACAATCGCGGCGAATGGGAGGCGATGAAGGCGCGCGCGGTCGATCATGTCCGCACCCGTCATGACTGGGCGCGCAATGCGCGGGATTATCTCTCTGTTTACCATCTCTTGCTAGCCCATGGTGACAATGGCGGCGCGGCGCGCGCTGCTGCACAAACGGGGTAATCGTCGCATGGCATCGGGGCAGCAGAGCAGGTCGGAGCGGCGGGCACGCAAGAAGAGCCACCGCCCGGCCAGATTGCCGCTGGCCGCCCACCGGGGCTTCGCGCCGCTGCTTGGGGTTTGGGGCGCGCTGCTTGGCGCAGGCGTGGTGCTGGTGCTGCCGGCCGCGCTGGTCGAACATCTGCTGCAACGCACGCTGATCGGCACATGGGCGAGCTCGGGGCAGCTTGTGCTGGCCGGAGTGGCCGCCGTGCTGCTCGGCCTGCTGCTGTTCGCGATCGCCGCGCTCCTCCATGTGGCGGCACGGCGCGATGTGCCCGGGCCTTCGCTGGCGAAGATGGCTGCGCGTCAGGTGACCCCGATCAACCCCGCGCGCGACCTTGGTTCGCTGCGGCTCGACGATCCGGTCGACACCATGCCCTTCTCGACGCCGGCTTGGCGCGATGCCGATCTGGACGATCCGCAGCCCTATGCCGCCCGCGCGCCCGAGCCCGAGCCGGAGCCTGAGCCGCGCGAGCTCGATCTTTCCGAATTTGCCGAATTGCCCGGGCGCAATGCCGTGTGGGTCGAGGAGGCTCCCGCCGCGCCCGAAACTGCCGCGCCGCCTGCGCCTGCGTATGCGCCGCCGGCTCCCGCGTCCGCCGATCCGCGTCCCGAAATCCGCGCCCGAAGCTTGCGCACCGCAGCCGAACCGCCCTCGGCTCCGGGGACTGCCGCGCTCGCCCGGCTGCGCGCGCTGCCGGCGAGCGAGCTCAGCCTTGCCGAGATGGTCGAGCGGTTTGCCGGCGCGCTCCACGAAGTGCGCGTGGTCTCGCCCGCCCGTAGCCTTGCTCCCGCCGATCTCGCCGCGCGCGAGGCCGCACTCGCCGAAGCCTTGAAGGCGCTCGAAGCGCTCAGCGGCAAGGGCCGCCCTGCGCCCCGCCTGCCGCGCCGCGAAGAGCCGCTTCACGCCGCGCGCGCCCGGTTCCAGCCGCACTACGAGCGCGCCCGCGGGGCGGCCTGAGGCGAGCCCTTTCCACGCAAAAGCTGCAACCGAGTGGCCCGGAATATGCGCTACGCGCAATCAACCTAAAGTCTGAATAGGTCTGCGAGAAATATTCCTTCGCGCCGGACCCTTGCCAAACCCGCTTCCTGTCGGCATGAGGGCCCCGAAAACGGGCAATGGCCACCCCGCCGTGGGGGCTGCGCCCGATAGACCTGCCCGAGGCGTGTTCCTTCGCATGAGCAATCATGCGAGCAAGGTTCGCGCCTCTCGGCATCTGACAGAACGGACTTGACGCATGGGTTACCCTAACGCCCAGGGTCTCTATGACCCCGCCAACGAACATGACGCCTGCGGCGTCGGCATGGTTGCGC